>JBGSUP010000025.1:0-2153 GCA_041753485.1 Akkermansiaceae bacterium | reverse complement strand
CCGAGCGTGGTCGGCTGCGCCGCCACATTGTGGGTGCGCGCTGTTAGAACAAGCTCGCTCCATTGCGCGGATCGCCGGCGCATGCGGCCCAGCGCGGCGATAGTCTTGTCGCGCACGATCAAGAGGGAGCGATAAACCTGGAGCTGCTCGACGTTTTCAGTGAGGTCGCGCGAGGTCATGCCCTTGTGGACCTGCTCGTGGCCGGCCAGATCATTGAACTCCTCGATGCGCGCCTTCACATCGTGGCGGGTGATTTTTTCACGCTCCATGATCGACGCGGTGTCCACCCGGTCCTTCACCTTTTCGTAGGCGGCGATCGCCTCGGCGGGAACATCCAGCCCAAGGTCGCGCTGGGCCTTCATCACGGCGATCCAGAATTCGCGCTCCAGGATGATGCGGCCCCCGGCGGACCAGACGGATTGAAGGGCGGGCGAGGCGTAGCGTTCGGCAAGGACGTTGGGAATCACCTGCGCAGCTTGCCGGGCGGATTTTGAAGTTACAAGCGGAGCTTCCCGGAAATCACATGGCTTGCACGCTCGGACGCGGGCCGCTACCCCTTCGCCATGCCTCGTGCGGCCGGGCGTCCCCGGCCATCGACCGCCCTCCCAGCCATGCAGCGCTTTCATCATTCGCAATTCGCCGATGGCCGTCATCTGGCCGGGCTCAAGCTCGCGGCAGGCCAGACCATCTCCGTCTGCATTCCCACACTCAATGAGGCGGAAACCATCGGCGCGATTGTCACCACCATCCGTGAGGAACTCATCGAGCGCGTCCCGCTGGTGGATGAAATCCTGGTGATCGATTCAAACTCCAGCGATCCCACCCGCGACCTTGCGGCCCGTGCGGGAGCCACGGTTCTCCAATCCGCGGAAATCGCCCCGCAAGCCGGAACCCACACGGGCAAGGGCGAGAATCTGTGGAAAGCACTGCATGCCGCGAAAGGATCGATCATTTGTTATCTCGATGGCGATATTGCAAACTTCCACGCGGGTTTTGTCCGCGGCTTGATCGGCCCGCTGCTGGCGGATCCGGAGATCGACTACGTGAAAGCCTATTACGAGCGCCCGTTGGCTATCGGCGATGCCACCCACGCGGGCGGCGGCGGCCGGGTTTCCGAAATTCTGGTGCGGCCGATGATCTCGTTGTTCTATCCGGACCTCGCCGGAATCCTGCAACCGCTTTCCGGCGAATACGCCGCGCGCCGCACACTGCTGGAATCGCTCCCCTTCCCGATCGGTTATGGCGTGGAAATCGCCCATTTGATCGATCTCGCGCAGGCCGGAATGTCCGGACGCATCGCCCAGACCGATCTCGAAAAGCGCATTCACCGCAATCGCGACAATGGCGACCTGGGTGACACCGCCTTCGCCCTGCTGCGGGTGATTTTCCGCAGGCTCGAACGCGATGGAAAACTCACACTGGCCACTGCTCTAACCGATCTGCACCAGCGCTGGCTGGTGGACGCCACCCGCATCGAGTCCGTCACAAGGCACCTCCCCGAACCCGAGCGCCCGCCGCTGCGGGAGCAAGCTGGATGAAGCCACCGCTCAACGCGCCGGTGCCGGTGGCCCGATCAGCACCGTGTTGGCATCCCCCGGATTGGCGGGAGCGTTGACGGGATCCATGGTCAACACGAAACCCGCCGGCAGAATCATCGACGAGCCGAGGCTGAAATCGAACGAATCGGCCCCGGCGGCGCTGCTTTCCGGCAGGCTCCCGATATAAACCGGCCGGGCCCCGACCGCCGTGGTGACCCACAGGTTGTAAACCTTGCCGTTTGCGGCTGGAGGCAGGTTGCTGACCACCAGCGTGCCGGCATCCCTCGCGGGGTCGTAAATCGGCACCGCCATCGGCGGCCCGAGTGGCACGGGGTCCGCAGTGTCCAGCGGCTCCTGTTCCCCGGCGTTTTCCGGTACATCAATCTCCAATTCATTGGCCGCTTGTTCGGCGGCATGCTGGTTGGTCACGGCCAACGCATCGCCGAGCATCGCAGTGAGCGGCGAGCGCATGCCGGACGAAGCTGCGGCGCTTCCGGGTGCCAGCATCGTGATCACGAGCGGCAGCGCCCTGCCCGGCAGCACCTGAAACATCACCCGGTCACGTTCCTGGAAATCCTCAAGATTCTGACGTAACACCTCGATTTCCTGCGTGAG
>JBGSUP010000024.1:0-12111 GCA_041753485.1 Akkermansiaceae bacterium | reverse complement strand
GGCGGCGCGGGCGCTGAGTTCGTCGAGGGTGCACGGGTCCGGCAGCGTGCAAAGCCACCGCTCGTGGGTCGCGAGCAGGTCGCGGTTGCGGCTTTTCAGGAAGGCCTGGAAATCGTCCCGCGGAAAGCGGTAGTTGTCATGCAGGGTGCCGCCACGCATGCAGTTGAACAGGACGTTGGCGAAATGGTGGACGCAGGTCCGGCTGTCCGCGCTTTGCTGGATGGCACCCGCACCGGCAATCCGTTTATTCAAGTCAAAGACGCTGTTCGCCAGATCGGTAGCAACCTGGGCCCGCAGGCTTGCGGGCGCGTGCAGGTGGTCGTGCAAGCGGGCGACTTCGGTGTGATCAAGGCCGGTGTCGGCGGCGATCAGCCAGTCATGCGAGGTGCCGGGATCGAGGGTGAGATCCGCAGCCAGCAGGTGGGCACCGAATTCGCCACGGGCCTCGCTCTCGGCGGCGACCCTGTCCCCGCGGCGGAAAGCATCGACCTGGCGGTCGGACAGCAGCAAGTCCGCAGGCTCAAGCCCGAGGGACCAGGCACACGTGACGCGGAGCGATTCGCAGGGTTCGGCGCGGTCGGTGATGCCGGAGTTGAGGGTGTAAATCCCGAGTCCGCATCCGGGCATTGCCTCGTGGCGCATGTAGGCGGCCGCCAGGTAGCTGTAGCGGGCATAGGTCTCTTGCAAGAGTCCGGCGGGAAGCAGGTGGTGCCAACCGTCCAGAAGCCGGACGCCGCGCACCCGGTCTCCGAGGTTCTCCAAGTGACAGGAGCGCACCAGGCCGAAGCGGGCGCTGATTTCCAACTCCCAGCGGAATGCCAGACCCAGCGGCTGATTGATTTCCTCAAACAGCACGCTGGTGCCGCTGACATGTTTGTAAAGATTGCGGGTGATGCCGGGTTGCGGACAAAGTCCGTTCCACGGTTCCCAGCACACCCCGTCGATGACGAAAAGGCTGAGCACGCCGCCTGCCTTCGGCTGGCTCAGGATCTTGTCCGCCGTCTGATAGGGAAAGACCGCGTGATCCGGATCGACCCGTCCGGCGGTCAAGCCACCGTTGCTGCCGACGAAAAGCCAGAAGTCGGAATCGGAAACCAGACTCATCAGAAACGGCGGCATCCGGTCCACATCGCGGATTAAAAGATATTCCCGGCCGTTCAAACGCGCCGAGGCTTGCGCGGAATGGTCGGGAGCGACCGAAGTTCCGGTGGCGGCCTCGACTCGCAATTCCCGCTCATGGGGACTCGTGCCTCCGGGAGGATTTCGAATTACGGCGGGGGGAACGGGGTGGCTGATGCTGCTTGCGCTCACAGGCGTGAAGTTTATCGCGAGATGAGATCGGATGAATTGTCGTTGTGGCAATTCAAAGCTCGGGTTTTAAGTGAAAATTGGAGGATTCAGCTTTGGAAGCTGCAATTTGTTCGGAGGCACTGATAGGAAACGCCCGACCTTTCAGCAAGAACAAATTGCACTATTTTGCAAGAATGGTTGTAGCAGGCCCTGCTCAATCCATCATTTGCCTCCACCATTGATTCCATTCACCAGGTCGTCTGGAAATCTGCGGCGATTCCAGACTTTCAATCCGCAAGCGGACCAACCGTCGCGCCCGGTCTCAGGCGGCAGTCGATCAGAACGTGCTGGGCGGAGCCGAAACGCTTCTGCATCCGTTCCACCAGGCGCTGGGTTCCCGTCATGCCGATTTCACGGAACGGAATGACGATGGTGCACAGTTCCGGCGAATCGGGCGGCGTCTTGATACCATCGAAACCGGTGACTGACACCCGTCCAGGCACGCTGAGTCCGCGTTTTTCCAGACCGCGGACGAGATCGTAGGCCTGATGATCCGCCGCGCACACCCAAGCCGTCACTCCAGCACGGGTGCGCTCGGCGGCATATTCGATGCTCGACTCATCGTCGCCTTCGCGCGAGGGGAACACATTGATGACATCCTCGGGCGCGACCGGCAGCCTGAGCCTCACCATCGCTTCCATGAAGGCGGCATAGCGGCGGAATGACCAACTCGCCTCCACCTCGTAGCGGCGGGTGAAAAACCCGATTCGACGGTGGCCATGGCCGATGAGATGTTCGACCGCCGAGGCGATGCCCTTGTAGTGATCGACATCCACGCAATCGATGCTCGAGTGGTCGAATTGCTCGACCAAGGAAACCAGTGGGACCTTTGGCGCAAGGTGATCGAGTATGGAATTCGGGAATGGATAAACCAAAAGCAGGCCGTTCCAGCGGCGGCAGAGCTTCTCGATTTCAAGAAAAGTGGGGTTGTTCAGTTGGCAGGCCTTGGGGTCGATGAGGTGGACTTCGACTTCCGCGCCGTTGAGTTGGGCGCATTCAGCCACTCCGGCGAGAATCTGCTCGCTTGGATTTTGATAATCGGTGCGGAGATACTCCTCCTCGGCCGAACAGATGAGGACGCCGAAGATCCGGTTGCCGGATTTTTTGCGGCCCGCGCGGGGTTTCCGCATCTGCAGATGCACGTAGCCGATCTCCGCCGCCAATTGGAACACCCTCGCCCGCGTCGCGGGGTTGATTCCCGGATGGTTGGTGAAACAGCGGGAAACGGTCGCCCGCGAGATTTTCAAGCGATCCGCGATCAACTGCTGATTTAGTTCAGGGGCTGGTGCTTTCTTGCCGATGGCCGCGAGTTTGTTTGTTTTTCACCAAGTGACAAGCCTCAATCGCCAGAGTGGCGCAACACGGACACGCGGCGCACCCGGCGGAAAATCAAATCACCTGAGTTGCGACGGGCGTTTCCAACGCCGCACGGTCGAGAGTCTTCGCTGCGGAACGGAATTGCATAAAATTGCTGGACATTGGGGATAAGCCCGAGATACTTGAGGCGAAACCCATGAACACGAGACAATCATGCCGTGTGCTTCTGCTGTGGAGCGCACTCTTGCTGATGGCCTGGGGGGACACCCGTCTCTCCCTGGATCCCCAGGTCGAGCTGAGTTGGCCCACGAGTCTTGGCAACACCTATCAACTGCAATGGTCGGGGGGCGCGGGTGGCCCGTGGACGGATCTTGGAACCGCGATAGCTGGCGATGGTTCCGTCCACTCACTGGTGGATCCGGTTCCTCCTGGCACTAGGACTTACCAAGTTCTGGAGGCTCTTCCGGGCACCGATCCCACGCCTGTTCTCCCGGTCAATGGCGGTTTCGAAATCGCGGGCGGTGGCAGCGCTGCCAACTGGACGAGCACCGGCAATCAGGCTCCGGTGCGGTCCGATGCCGCCGCGCACAGCGGATCTTTCAGCATGCGCAGCGCCCTTCAGAATGTCGGCACCGCCACCAAAGAGGGGGGCCTCAACCAACGGATTGTCGCAGCAGGCGGCTCCGTGAGAGTCGGCCAATCGCATGACTTCTCGTTCTGGGCGAAGCAGGTGAGTGCCGGAGACTCCTACGTCCAAGAATACGAAGTGCAGTGGCTCAACAGCTCGAATGCCGTCCTTGGCGGTGGAACCGGCCTGGCCAGGTTCAGCGGCTCGCCCGGGACCTGGGTTAAAATCACGCGAAACAACCTGGTCGCACCGGCGGGCACGGTCGAGGCCGTGGTGAAATTCCGCTTCGTCACCGGTGCGGTGGCCAACGACTTCGGGGAGGTCTTCATCGATGATGTTCAACTTGACGCGGGCACTTCGGGTGCGGGCACCCCGGAGGTGATTACCCCCATGCCGGTGACCAGCAAGCCGGTGGCAGCGCTCAGCTGGCCTTCCACCTCCGGCACTTTCTATCAACCGGCGGCCACCACCGATTTCAAGACATGGAACGGGATTCCGCCAATGATCAGCGGCGATGGCGGGATCAAGTCGATCGTGGTCCCGATGAACAAAACCGCAGAGTTTTTCCGCTTGGAAATTCCCGCCGCAGTGGTCCTGCCGCCGTCCGAAGTGCGGACAATTCCCTCAGGGATCCCGAATGCGATTGGCTTGAGCTGGAGTGCCAGCGCCACCAGCGGAGTGACCGGCTACCGGGTCATCTATGGCCTGTCGGCGGACGCAATGGACCAGTTTCTTGAAGTCGGCGATGTGACGGCCGCCACCATCAACGATCTTGTGGCCGGGGAAACCTATTATCTGGCGGTCATCGCCATCGCACCCGGTGGGGAAAGCCCGGCGGGAGACTCCATCATCACCGCACAACCGGATGCGGACAGCGGGATTGTCGCCCTGTTCAACTCCAGCACCACGCTGGAGGCCGCGACGACCATCGACACGCCCCAGGCCCTTATCACCCGGGTTGGCGACCGCGCGCGCGACCGCCACGCGCGGGAGGGAATGTTCAGCGCTTACGACCACTACTTGTCATGGTATTGGGAAGAGCGCACCATCGGCCTTGAAATCATCGATAGCGTGGCCAAGGGCGGCAGCGACATCACCTTCAACTATCAGACCCTCACTCCGCTTGGCGCACCGGAGTTCCGCGCCTTCTTCCGCGGCTTGAACACCGTGGCCGAGTATCACTTCAACCTGCTTGCCCCCTCGGCCGGGCCGAATCTTTACCGCGCCACCATCAGCTCCAAACTCCCGGAAAACCGCCCCTTGCGCATCGGCGACCGGGTGGAAATCGAGATCAGCCAGTTCATTGCCGCCCCGCGGAACGGGCGCAGCAATTATTACGGCACCACCATCCTCTACGTGGTGGGCCGGGGCATCGTGCCTTGGGCGCAGGGCGCGGACCTGGGTTTCAACGGTGGCATCGTCGGCACGGTCAACCAGAGCCTCGATTCATATCCCTTGCCGACCAACGCCTGGCTCGGCGGTCAAACCACCCTGCCTTATCAATACTCCAACGAACCGGCGGATCGCTTCAAGCAGACGGCGGGAAACATTTCTCCGGACAACATCCAGCCGTTCATGCTCGGCCGCCGCCTCCACCACACGGATTTCGGCAATGGCGTCCACTCCGAGCCGGGCAACCCGGTCTTCACCGCGCATGTCGGCAAACTCGGCCCCAAGTTCATCGCCCGCAGTTGTGTGGAATGCCATGTGAACAACGGCCGCGCCCTGCCTCCGGCGCCGGGTGCGCCGATGCTGCAAACCGTGGTGAAAGTCGGCAGCGATGCCAGCGGAACCCCGCACCCCCTGCTCGGCTCCGTGCTCCAGCCGAACTCAATCTCCGGTGCCGCCGAGGGTGGCGCGGTGATCTCAAGTTATACCAATGTCAACGGTCAGTATGGCGACGGCACGGCCTACACGCTGCGCAAGCCGAATTATACCTTCCAAACCGTCACACCATCGCATTTCTCGGTCAGACTGACGCCGCCGCTCGTCGGCCTGGGCCTGCTGGAAGCCGTGGCGGAAGAAAGCATCCTCGCCCTAGCCGACCCGGACGATGCGGATCAAAATGGCATTTCCGGCCGGATCCAAACCGTGTTCGATCCGGAAAACGGCCAGCCACGTCTCGGCCGTTTCACCGCCAAGGGCGGGAAGGCAAAGGTCCTGCACCAGATCGCCGGTGCGTTGAACAATGACATGGGCGTCATGACATCCATCTTCCCGATCGCCGACGGCGGAAGCACCGCCGGAACTCCCGAGCTGACGACGGTGGAGCTTGATGAAATGACGCGTTATGTGTCGTTGCTCGGCGTGGCCGCGCGGCGCGATCTTGCCAACCCCCAAGCCCTCCAGGGCGAGCAATTGTTCGAGAGCGCCAGTTGCGTGCGTTGTCACACGCCGCAGTTGACCACCAGCCCCTATCATCCGATGACCGAGTTGCGCAATCAGACGATCAGTCCCTATACGGATCTGCTGCTGCATGACATGGGGCCGGGCCTGGGCGATAACATGGGCGAGGATTCCGCCGGCGGCTCCGAGTGGCGGACGGCGGCACTCTGGAACATCGGCCTGACTGCTGGTGTCAGCGGCGGCGAGGCCTATCTCCATGACGGGCGCGCCCGCAGCATCGAGGAGGCCATCCTGTGGCACGGCGGCGAGGCCGAGGCCGCCAAACAGGCATTCCTCTCGATGTCCGCCGCGGATCGCGCCGCCTTGGTCAAGTTCATCAAATCGCTCTGAAGTCCTTCTTAGATCCTGCCATAGAGCGGGCCGAAGTTGGCGCAGGCGCGGAAATCCGCGGCTTCCAGGTCCGCGGTGCCGAAGGCATGCCAGGCGCTGGGGCGGAAGACCCGCTCCTCACCGATGTTGTGCATGTAAACCGGGATGCGCAGCATCGAGGCAAGCGTGAGATACAGGTGACCGACGTGGCCGCAGGTCATCACACAATGGTTGGCACCCCAGTGGTTCATCACTTCATAAGTGCTGCGGAACGCGCCTTTCCCTGTTAGAACCGGCGCGAACCAGGTGGTCGGCCAGGTCGGGTTGGTGCGTTGGTCGAGCGCGTCATGGACGTCGTCCGGCAGCTCGATGGTGTGGCCTTCGGCGATTTGCAGGGCGGGGCCGAGGCCTTCGACGAGGTTGAGCCGGATCATGGTGGCGGGCATGCCGCCTTTGGTGCGGTAGCGGGTGCTCCAGCCACCGCCGGGGAAATACTCGGTGATCGACGGGTGCCAGGTGGTGGCCTTGAGGCAGCGTTTCATCTCCGCGTCGGAAATTTCCCAGAACGGTTTCATTGCCGGGACGCCGTTTTTCGTCTGCTCGCCGGTGCCATCGAGTGCGGCCGGGCCGGAGTTGATCAGGTGCAGGATGCCATCGCCCACATGCGGGTGCTCGACCATTTTGCCACTGGCTTTTTCGATCGCCTCAAGGCTCCAGTAGGTGCGGAGGTCGGCGAAAATCTGGGCGCTGTTGGTGAGCAGGTGGCCGAAGAGCATGCCCGCGCCGTTGAGCGCGTCGTTTTCGGTGGCGACGATGTAGGGCGCGCGTTTGCCGTTCCAATCAAATGAGGAATTGAGGATGGCCTCCATGAAGTCGCCGTTTGGGAAGTGGTCGGTCCACTGGCGCTGGCCTTGGAAACCGGCGGCGATCGCATGGTGACCATGCGCCTGCTCGCCGAGTTTCATTTTCTTGAGCACCGGATTGCCGACCATCAAATCGCGGGCGATGAGCGCCATTTTCACGCTGTCCTCCCATTCGCTGTTGAGTTGTTCGCGCGGGCGGGTGGTTTTCGGCGAATTGTAATCCGTGCCCTCCTTGCAGTGCTTTTTCACCCAGGCGAGGGCGGTTTGATACTCATCCCCATCGTATTGGCCCTTGCGCATGCGGCCGGCGATTTCACTCATGTCGATGGCCTCGACACGCATGCCCAACCATTTTTCCCATAACTTCGGATCGACCACGGAACCCGCGATGCCCATCGAAGTGCCGCCCATGGAGAGATAGGATTTGCCGCGCATGAGGGCCACGGCGAGGCCGCAACGGGCGAAGGAGAGCAGTTTTTCCGTCACGTCCGCGGGAATCTTCGTGTCGCCGGCGGATTGCACATCCCTGCCATAGATGCCGAAGGCGGGCAGGCCTTTCTGGGTGTGGCCGGCGAGCACGGCGGCGAGGTAAACCGCGCCGGGGCGCTCGGTGCCGTTGAAGCCCCACACGGCTTTCGGCGTGTGCGGGTCCATGTCCATGGTCTCGGAACCATAACACCAGCAGGGCGTAACCGTCACGGAGACGCCGACATTGGATCGCCTGAACTTGTCCGCGCAGTCGGCGGCCTCGCGGACGCCACCGATGCAGGTGTCGGCGATCACACACTGGACGGGGGTGCCGTCCGGGTAGCGGAGTCTTGCGGAGAAGAGTTCCGCCACGGCTTTCGCCTGCTGCCGGGTGCGGACTTCGAGTGATTCACGGACGCCGCCCAGACGACCGTCGATGGTGGGACGAATGCCGATTTTTGGATACGATGGTTTTTTCATGATGGAATGGGTTTGCGGGCCCTTGCACCGGTAAGAGTGGATTTTATAACGGTGGTGTCAGCATTTTTCGTGAGATTTTGCGGTTGGGAGATTGTTTCAAGCATGCTGATTTTGACAAAATATGTCGATATTTGTCTTGATGGAATCCGGGTTCGGTTCATGCATGCCGCCATGAATGAAGTCCGGGAAGCCAGCTTTTACGTATCGCATCAGGTCGAGTCCTCACGCTTGTTTTTTCTTGATGTCGCGGCGGACGAGGATTTCGGGGTGGTGTTTGGCGGCTTTGAGCGCTGCGTGGCGGACTACCGGATTGATCGCCGGGACTTTCCGTGGTTTTGCCTCGAATTCGTCAGCCGTGGTGTCGGCACGCTTGATCTTGGCGGGGTCAGGCACGAGCTCAGGCCGGGGACGTGTTTTCTGTATGGTCCGGGCTTGCCGCATCGGATTGAGAGTTCGCCGGACCAGCCGCTGGGGAAATACTTCATCGGTTTCACGGGCAGTGGGGCGGGCGACTTTCTTGCCCGCCATGAAATCGAGCCCGGCTTTTTCTCGCGCTGCCTCAAGGGCGAGCCGGTCCGGCGAACTTTCGACATGTTGATCGACCGCGGGGTGCGTAAATCCCGGCTGGCGCGGCCGCTTTGCTCGCTGATCACCCGCCAGCTCCTGTTGCTCTGCCGCGATGATGCGGCGGCGGCGATCAACACGGATTCGCCCGCGTTCGCCACCTACACCCGGGCGAGGGAATGCATCGAGGGCCGCCACCTTGAACTCGGCACGCTCGCGGCCGCCGCCCGGACCTGCGGCATCGATGCACCGTATCTCTGCCGGCTCTTCGCCCGCTATCATGACGAAAGTCCCTATCAGTTTCTCACCCGCCTGCGGATGGATCATGCCTCGCGCCTGCTGCTGGAGGAAAACGCATCGGTCAAGTCGGTGGCTGCGGCACTCGGCTTCAAGGACGCATTCCACTTTTCCCGTGTCTTCAAAGCCGTGCATCACGTGCCGCCCTCGCGGTTCCGCCAGTCGATGCACCCACAGTGGCCGGGCTGAGCGCGCCGATGACTGGCCGGGCAATCCGGCGCGCAAGCACGGCCTGCCGGGGCTGCTAGAAATCGAAAGTCGTCTGCGGGCCTTTTGCAACGCCTGGATCCGGCTCCACACCCTCGCGCATGGCGGCCGCGGCATAGCGGATGAAGCGGCCCAGGGTTGCCTCCAGCGTCGGTGCTCCGGATGCCCCGTTGCTCGTCTCATGCAGCAAGTCCTGCCGCAACAACAGGTGGATCATGCCACCCGCCACAAAGTGCAGCCGCCACCAGATCTCCTCACCCGCAAGGGCTGGCAGGGATTTGGCCAGCGCCCGTGTAAAACGGGCGTATGATTGCCGCAGTTGCTTTTCGGCAGCCTGCGGGAAATCGTCGCCGTGTGCTGTGAAAATCCGCCCCAACAACTTGCAGAGCAGGGGTTCCGGCAGACCCGATTTGCGCGCGACAGCCAGCAGCGGGCGCGCCCAGGCATCGATGATCTCCTCAAGGGGTGGCTGCTTTCCGGCCCATTTTTTTTCAATGGTGTCAAGCCGGGCGAGGCGTTCCTCGCTGATGGGCTGCAGGTAGCGGGCGATTGCCAGGGCGATCAACTGCTCGCGGCTGCCAAAGTGGTAATTCACCGCCGCGACGTTGGCTTGCGACTGCTTCGTGATGTCGCGCACCGACACCGCCTCGAAGCCGCGCTCGGCAAACAGTTGTTCGGCGGCGTCCAGCAGGCGTTGTTTTGGGCCGGGTAGGGGAAATTGAATCTCACGCATGAAGAGCTTTAATCAAACAGATCAAACGCAAATGTCAATCGACGCGCTCGATCCCTTGCGGCAGCTTGACGACCGTGGTGATGGTCCCATCAGACTGCTATGCGTGGCGGACGTGGATAGTGCCCCTGGGGGTTGGACAAGTTCCCTCCGCCCACTCCAAACGGCCAAGAGTCGGGGCGATCCTGACCTTGGCGCAGCCGGGGGCCACCGGCGTGATCCCGAGCACGTTTCTCCTCAACCAGGCTGTGGGGCCACCAGCCCAGCCGTGGCAGAAGCTGTGGCGGAAGCCGCGATAACAATGCGCGCCGAAATCGCCATGCAGATCCTTCTTTCCGGGCGGCACCAGTTCATCAATGCGGCCGGCGTTGTCCGTCCATGCGAGATCGAAGTCCTCCCAGAAGGTGGTCGCGCCGAAATCGAGCATGCCGCCCCAATACTGGCTGATGAAATCGAGCGCGGTGTCGGTGTCGCCCGCCTTGGCAAGCGCGTTGAGCACGTAAAAGCCATAAAACGTGCTGAGATCCTCGGGGCCTTGTTTCCTGAGCACGGTCGCGACGTCGGCGGGATCGCGCAAACCGGCGATGGACAAGAGCGCGGCGGGGGACTTGCGGCCGCTGGTTTCGGGGACGTGTTTGCGAAGCCGCAGCGCCGTGTCGCGGCAGAGTCCGGCGGTTTCCGGATCGCCGAGAAGATCGCAGAGTCGCGCGCCGCTCTCCATGGTGAGGGTCATCATGGCCTGGAGTCCCTCGTGCACTGCGGTCTTGTCCTCAAAGGTAGGCCAGTCGAGGAAACGCATGCCATTGAGTTTCTCGCAGCCCTCCGCATCCACGAAGGTGCTCAGACGCTTGAGCAGGGCGCTCAGATAAGGTTGCTGTTGCTTGAGGTAGGCTAGGTTTCCGTGGTGGAGATACCATTCCTCATGAATGAGGATCCACCACATCGAGTACGAGCTGATGCCGTTCATCCATTCGGTGACGGGAGTGACATCGCGCGTCAGGTCCAGGCTCAGGGGCACCACCTCGTTGTGGCCGAAGACGCAGTTGATCACGCTGACTTCCGGATGCATGTCGCCGAGCCAGACGATGTGGTCGCGTTTGATGCCGTCCCACAGGTAATCCTGCATGTTGAGATGCACAGTGTAGGCACCGGTTTTCCATATCTTGTTCAGCCTGTCGTCGGAGCACTTGAATGATCCGATGTAGGGTATGTCACGGATGGTCAGGACTGCCCGCACGTGGCTGAGTTCGAGGGGAATCTTCGGGTCCGCGTTGTCGATGCGGACGAAGCGGAAGCCGCTCGGGCTGAGGGACGTCTTGCCCAGCCACGGGACTTTGACCGTCATGTCACGCAACGCATGATCGTTCTGCGCCCCGCGCTCGCCGATCTCCGCCATGGTCTCCGCCACCGATTCACCGAAGCGCACCCGCACCGACGGCCTGTCTTTGTTCGGGGTCAGGGTGGTGAAAAGCTCGACCGAGCCGGCGATCTCGACACCGAAATCCAGCACCAGTCCCCCGGCCGGCTGGACGACGAGCGGCGGCACCGGCTCCTTGAGCACGGTCTGGCCGCTGTGCGGCTTGAGCAGGTTCTCGGCGTTTGCGACACCGTCATCGGCTTGCCAGACCACGCGCTGCGGCTGGATGATGAAGTTGCGCAGCGGGCTCTTCACCTCCTTGCCTTCCAGCATGGGCGGCAGGGCATGGGAGATCCCGCCGGCAATCGGGAACAGGGCGGCGGCTAACAGGAGATTTCTCGTCAAGACAGGGATCACTCGGATTTCATCCAGAGGGAGGCGCTGACAAACCAGATCAGGGTGCCGGCCAACATCAGCTGTTCCATGATGTCCTGCTTGATGGCACCGGTGAAAAACAGGATGGGCGGAACGACGATGAGGGCCAGTGACGACCAGCTGACGGGTTTGGCGACGGATGCGAGGGTTTTCATGGAGATATCAGGAGTTGGATTTTTTCGAGAACATCACTTTGCCGAGGATGGCATAGAGGATGGCGGAGGCGATCCACGCGGGAATCACCAGATAGGCGGCGAAGATGGGTTCCGGCTTGAACATGACCAGATAGAGACCGATGGCCGCCGGGATCATCCATGCGAGAAGCACCGCCATGTTGAAGCCGGAGCGGGTGGCCTCGGCCGCATCCTCCTGGAAGCCGAGCCGCCTCGCGAAGTAGTGGTTCACGAAGATGATCGCGCCCATGGGACCGAGTATCATGCCGTAGGTTCCGACGAAATCGAGAAGCTTCGCGGAAAGGTTGGGAAACGCTCCGGCAATGGTCGCGACCAGCCCGGCGAGCAGCACGCCGGTGGACCGGTGGGACTTCGGAAACAAACTTTGGAACGCCAGTCCGGCGCGGTAGATCGTCGGGTTCGCGGTGGTCCATCCGGCGATGACCACGCAGATGATGCCGGTCCAGCCGAGCGCGTTCCATGCGAGGAATCCGGGGTCGGCCTGCACCTTGCCCTGCGGGTTGAGC
>JBGSUP010000023.1:0-8330 GCA_041753485.1 Akkermansiaceae bacterium | reverse complement strand
GCCGATGCCCACGCCGCGGCGCGCGCCGGGATGCATCAGATCTCCCAGCAGCAGCCCTGCGGAAGCCCCCAGCAGTGCGGGTGCGGTGAGCGCGCTGGTTTCGATCCATGCGGGTGTCGATTCGGAATGCTCGTCAGACATGGGAGGAATTTAGCGGTTCAAGCGCCTAACGACAACTCCGGAAAAACAAAATCTTGGTGATTCCAACCTTTCCAGCGGGAGGAAAACCCCCAAGATTTGGCACGCCATGCCCGCTCCGGAAGATACCTATGCCCTGATTCTCGCCGGCGGATCCGGCACCCGTTTCTGGCCGCTGAGCCGCAACACGCGCCCGAAACAACTGCTCGACCTCTTCGGCAAGGGCACCTTGCTCGAACAAACCGTCCGCCGCCTGGAGGGTCTGGTGCCCCACGAAAACATCCTTATTCTCACCAATGAGAAGCAGGTGGCCGCGGTGCGTGAAAACCTCCCGATGCTGCCTCCGCAGAATGTCTTTGCGGAGCCGGCGAGACGCGACACCGCGCCGGCGGTGGCGCTTGGCATCGGCCTGGTCGCCGCGCGCAATCCGGCTGCGGTGATGATGGTTCTGCCGGCCGATCAACTGATTCAGGACCGGGCCGCCTTTCAATCCGTGATGCGCGACGCGCTCGCGGTGGCGGAAAGCTCTGATGGCTTGGTCACCATTGGGATCCAGCCGAGCTGGCCGTGCCCGTCCTACGGCTACATCGAGCGCGGCGAGCCCGCCGGAATTCCCGGCCTTGTGTGTGAGAACCGGCCCTTCGAGGTGAGGCGTTTCCGCGAGAAACCCAGCCCGGAAGTGGCGGAACAATTCCTGCGGCAGGGTGGCTTTTCATGGAACGCGGGCATGTTCGTGTGGTCGCTGCCCGCCGTGATCGGGCAACTCGCCCTCCACGCTCCGGAGCTCGCGGACTTCATCGCCGGTCTTGGTGCGGCTCCCGACCTCCATGCTGCGATTGCGGAGGGCTTTCCGGGGCTTCCGGCGCGTTCGATCGACTACGCGCTGATGGAAAAAGCCGGCCGCGTCCTCAACATCGAGGCCACCTTTGATTGGGACGATGTCGGCTCGTGGATTTCCATCGCGAAGTATCTGCCGAGTCACGGCGATGAAAACCGCGCCAACGAGGCGATCACCGAGCTCGAATCCCGCAACAACATCGTTTTCAACGCGCGCCCCGGCAGCCGCATCGCCCTGCTGGGAGTGGAAGACCTCATCGTCGTGCAAACCGGGGACGCCCTGCTTGTCGCCAGGCGGCAGCGGGCCGATGCGATCAAGAACCTGACGGATTTGTTGCCGGAAGCCCTGTTGTGAGCCGCGTGGGTTGTTAGAAATCCAGATAGATCTCGGTGCGGCGGTTGGCGCGGCGGCCTTCGGGATCGTCGTCGCCGCTTTCGGTGACATTGGGCCGGCGTGGCTGGCTGGAGCCCTTGGCGACGGTGACGATCTGGCCGGCGCTGACGCCGGCGCTGATGAGGAAATTCCTGACGACGCTGGCGCGGCGGGCGGAGAGGCTGTGGTTGTAGTCCTCGGTTCCGAGTGCATCGGTGTGGCCGCTGAGGGTGAGTTTCTTGCCGGGATCGGCGCGCAGGATCAACGAGACAATTTCGAGTTGGCGGCGGGTGCGCGGGTTCATTTCGTCCTCATCGAATTCGAAATACAGGGCGAGGGTGTCGCCGCCGGAGGGGTTCTTGACGAGGGGCGAGTAATAGACATCGCCGCCGGCGACGCGGCGGGCGTATTCGGCGAGCAATTGATCGAGGTTGATTTCCACGACGCGCCAGTTGGCGGGTGGTGGCGGCTGCCTGAGGGTGAGGGTGAACTGGGCGCTTTGTTTGCCATCGCTGGTTTCGACATTGGCGAGGTAGCCGACAGTGTCCTGCCGCTGGAACATCGAGCGCAGGGGCTTGGCATTGCGCATTTGGTATTCGCCCTCTTCAAACAGGATGCAAAGCCCGGCGATCTTCGCATCGGAGACCGTGGCCGGATCGACGAAGGCGCGGGCAAATTCAAAATCCTGGTTGAGAGCCGCCCGCAGGAAGGCATCGGCCACGCCGAGGGAATCGGCGAGGATCGCTTTGGGAGCTGGCTCGCCGGCAGCGGGCGGCAAGGTGATTTTTTCGACCGACCACTTGCCGTCATGGCGTTTGAGATCGAGGAAAATGCGGTCGCGGCCGGGTTCGCGGCCATCGAGTTCGAGGGCCCAGCGGGTGCGTGAGTTGAGTTCGAGTTCGCCGACTTCGCGGATGCCGTTCGGTTGGCGGAGTCGCAGCGACGAGGCGGAGAGGGCCTTGAGGGCCTTGGCGGTTTGAGGGTCGAGCGCGTCAGTTCCGATCAGCCGCACCAGGGAGGTCAGATCGCCGGCTTCGAGGGCTTTGGCGATCTGATTCACGAGCTCGGCGGGGTCGGCGATGGCCAGTCCGATCCCGAGCTCCTTGAGGATGGTCTCCGGATCCCGGGGTGCGACGGGTTCTCCGGACGGAATGCCCTCAAGGGCGTTTCCAGCGTCAGTGGCGGGCGCGGTGGCCGCGGGTTCGGGTTTCACCCCGGGACGCAGGAGTAGCAGCACGAGGGCAAGGGCGGCCAACACGGCAGCAAGACCCAGGAAAAAGTATGGCAACTTCGAACGACGCATGAAGATGAGATGAGAAACGTGGGTCTGGCAGAGGAAATTTCAGTGCTTGCGGGTTATTTCCTGCGTGGCAGCGCGGGCAGCGACACACGCAGGGATTTTCCCTCGCGGATCAAGTGGAGCGCCGTATCCTGGACGGCGGCGGACGCGGCAAGATAGAGGAAAAACTCGCTTGCGCCGTTGATGCGCGTGTTGTTCACCGCAACGATCAAATCCCCGGCTTGGAGTAGGCTGGCGGCGAGGCCGGTGGAGGCGAGGCCCGTGACGACCACCCCGCGGAAACCGCGCATGCGTTCCGGCACCGAGACATCGCGGACCTCGATGCCGAGCGCTTGCAGGACTTCCTCGGCATCGCGGGTTCGTCCTTGATCCGCGCTGCTCTCCGGTGCCTGGGCGGCCGTCTCCTGGCCACTGCTCTCGGTGATCAGCGTCTTGAGTTCTAACAACTGGCCCCTGCGCCAGACTTCGAGCTTGGCCTCGTCGCCAATGCGCGTGCCTTGGACCAGCGTGAACAACTGCGAGGCAGAGCGGATCGTTTCGCCGTTGAACTTGAGGACGACGTCCCATGCCTGCAATCCGGCGGCCTGCGCGGGTGATCCGGGCGAGACGCCGAGCACCGCCGAGCCGGACTCGCCGTCATACTGGAGGGCCGCGCGCACGGCCGGATCGAGATCCCGCATTTGCACGCCGAGAAACCCGCGAATCGGGCGGCCGCGCTCGAGGATCTGGAACAGGGCGTCCTTCACATCGTTGGATGGAATCGAGAACCCGACTCCTTGGAAGCCCGGGTTTTCGCGGTCCGGTGAGAAAATCGCGACGTTGATGCCGATGATCTCGCCCCGCGGATTGACCAGCGGGCCGCCCGAATTCCCGGGGTTGATGGCGGCATCGGTTTGGAAAAGATCGCGCTGGTTGTCGGAAAGCGATCGTTCCTTGGCCGAAATGATGCCCTGGGTCACTGTCTCGCCAAGGCCGAAAGGATTGCCGACGGCGAAGACCATTTGGCCGACCTGCGCCTGGGACGAGTCTCCCAGCTTGAGCGGGGTGAAGGGCCCTTCACCGTCGATTTTGAGCACGGCGATATCGAGCAAGGTATCCTCGCCGATCAAGCGAGCGGGGAGGGTTTTTCCGCCGTGGATGGTCACTTGAATTTGCTGCTGGCCGGCGATGACGTGGTGGTTTGTCACCACGTGCCCCTCGCGAGTGACGATCACGCCCGAGCCCTGCCCCTGAGTCGGATAGCGCCGCACGCGGGTGCGCCCCCAGAGGTCCAGCAGTCGCTCGGTGCGCACGCCAGCCGTATCGATGCTCACCACGGAGGGCACCACGGCCCGGGTCAAGCTCGCGTATTCCTCACTGAGGCGTGCGAGCAGTTCGACATCGCCGAGCTCGAGCGGCGGCCGGTCTGGCAGCGTGAATGTCTCCGGTCTGAAGCGATCGCCGCCTTTTGATAGCCCCGGAATCAAATCACGCAGTGTGCCGCCATTGCGGCAGGTGCGCATGGCGGAGACGGCGACAAATGCGGTGAAAAAGACGGCGGCCAGCGCCAGCAAGCGGCGGAACGAAGCATTCATGGGTGGGTGGGTGACAACGCCGAGAATGGGCACTAATCGACGAATTCCAAGTCCGGATCATCGGCAAGTGCGGGCCAGGGCCCGGATATCTCCGCAGATCGCTTGTTACCGCTTGGCGCGGGCATCAGGATTTGCCATGACCCCGCTCATGAAAATCCACGGCATTCTGATGAGTTTCCTGTTCGTCGTATCCCCGGTCCGCGGGGAGTTGCTCTCCTCTGCCGACCGGGAGGCGCTTTTGGAAAAACTCGAGGCCCTGCGTGAAAGCGCCGATTCCACGGTGGACCAGCGTTTCCGCCTCGCGATCGCGGCTTACACTGCTGCGGCAGGCAGTGATGAGGCCGCCATCGAATTGCATCTCAAGTGCATCGAGAAAGTGAATTTCCAGGACCAGCAGAAGAAGAACTCGGACTTTCGCGATTGGAAACGCAAGCAAAGTGACAATCTCTCGGCCCCGGGGCTGGGATATGCACTTCGCCTGCAACTCCGCTGGCTGATTCTGACCTTGCGCGCATCCTCCGAGAAAGTGGATCGCGATTCACTCACTTCCAGCGTCCAGGAGATTGTCGATACGATTGCCCGTGATGCCGAGAGACTCGCGGATCACCAGCAGATCCTCAATCAAGCGGTCACCTCATCACCGTTCGCCAGGGCCTATGAAATCGGCACCCTGAAGCTGGAGAAATGGCCGCTCGCTCCCGGTCAACTGGGCCAGATTTACGAGCAAATCCTGCAACCTCCGCTGCGCTCGCCCGCCATGCTGGAAGCCCTGCGTGCGTCCTGGATCCGGCGCATTCAGCAGGAAATGGCGATCGCGGAATCGTGGGTCGGAGGGGAAGCGGGTGCGAACGGCGATGACGCGCCCAAAAGAATTGGCATGGCCTCCGCACTTCGCTCCCCGGAATACGAGCGGTTTCTCGTTGAAACCCTGCCCACCATGCAGTGGCAGATGGAGGTTGATCTGTTCAAAAGCGGCGACGAGCAGGGGGCGGCGCTCCGGATGCTCAACCACCTGGAGAAGTACATCACTCACAAGTCCGCACGCGAGTGGGCTGCGGAATTCGCCCGGATTCTTAACCCGGAAAAAACCCCGCCTGAGTCTGCGGCCCCGTGACTCACGGGCTTCCCGCAGTGCCACCGCAGCCAGCGGCACGCGTGGAACGGGAAGCACCTCGTTCCGGGGCTTTACTTCCGCAAGGCCTCTCCGCCATCCTCCCGCCCCCGCGGCAAGCGTGCTGGTGACAGTGCGCGAGCCGGCAACGCTTTTCCCATCGCACCCATGACCGCCGCCGAGATCCGCCAATCGTTCCTCGATTTTTTCCGCGAAAAGCAGCACACCATCGTGCCCTCCGCCTCGCTGCTCCCGCAGTCGCCCGGCCTGCTGTTCACCAACGCCGGGATGAATCCTTTCGTGCCGTATTTCCTCGGCGTCGAAAAAGCCCCCTACGATCCGCCGCGCGCTGCCGATACCCAGAAATGCATCCGCGCCGGCGGCAAACACAACGACCTCGAGGACGTCGGCTACGACACCTACCACCACACGTTCTTCGAAATGCTCGGCAACTGGTCGTTCGGCGACTATTTCAAAAAGGAAGCCATCCAGTGGGCCTGGGAACTCGTCGTCGAGCGCTGGGGCCTGCCCGCCCACCGCCTCTATGCCTCCGTCTATGCCCCGAAACCCGGCGACCCCGGCAATTTCGATCAGGAAGCCCATGACATCTGGGCCGCACTCTTCATTTCCAAAGGCTGTGATCCCGCGGTCCAGATCGTCAACGGCAACGTCAAGGACAACTTCTGGATGATGGGCGAGACCGGCCCCTGCGGTCCCTGCTCCGAACTCCACGTCGATCTAACACCCGATGGTAACTCAGGCGGCAAACTCGTCAACAACGACTCCGACCTCTGCATCGAAATCTGGAACCTCGTCTTCATCCAATACAACGCCGAGGCCGACGGCACCTTCCGCGAGCTCCCCGCCAAACATGTCGATACCGGCATGGGCTTCGAACGCGCCTGCTCGATCATCCAGAATACCAAGGGCTTCACCGATTTTTCCACCAAACCATCCAACTACGCCACCGACGTCTTCACCCCGCTCTTCCGCAAGATCGAACAACTCAGCGGCAAGACCTACGTGAACATCTATCCGGAGTTGGGAGCCGACCGCTCGGTTTTCACCGGGGAAATGAAAACCGCGATCGCCTTCCGCGTCATCGCCGATCACTTGCGCACTCTCAGTTTCTCGATCGCCGATGGGATCATGCCGGGTAACAACGGCAGAAACTACGTGCTGCGCCGGATCCTCCGCCGCGCGGTGAGATATGGACGCCAGCTGGGTTTCTCCGGAGACAAACCGTTCTTCGCCGCGCTGGTGGAAACGCTTGTTCAGGAAATGGGCGATGTGTTTCCGGAATTGAAGAATCGTCAGGCGGTGATCGAGCAGACGCTTTCTCAGGAAGAATCGAGCTTCAACCTGACCTTGGATCGGGGGATTGAGTTATTCGAGTCGATTACAACTCTGGCGGCAGAGCAACGAGGCACTGATGGCGAGTTTGGAACGACTACAATTGGGGGTATTACCAAAGAACCATTGCATGCGTATATTTGGGAAGTCGATGCCTCAGGTGCCATTGCGGTCACCGTGGCGGGAGATGCCGCATTCGTGCTTTATGACACGTTTGGTTTCCCGCTCGATTTAACAGCTCTGCTGTGTGCGGAACGAGGGTTCCAACTCGATCATGACCGCTTCGAAAAACTCATGGAGCAACAACAGGAACGCTCCCGCGCCGCGCAGAAATCCTCCATCGTCCGCGCCCTCGACATCTCCACCGACGCCGTCACCGAGTTCCTCGGTTTCGATCACGACGAATGCGATGCCACCGTGCTCGAAGTCCATCCGCAGGACGATTCGCTCTTCGTCATCACCGACAAGACCGTCTTCTACGCCGAAATGGGCGGGCAAGTCGGCGACACCGGCACTCTTCAAGTGGCTGGGACTAACAGTCCCAACATCCACGTCACCGGCGTCCAGCAAATCGGCAAAGCCCGCGCGCTAATCATTCAAAAATCGGAAATCAACAATCATCAATCGTCAATCCAGCCCGGCGACAAAGTCCTCCTGCGCATCGACACCGCCCGCCGCCGCCCGATCGAAGCCCACCACACCGCCACCCACCTGCTTCACTGGGCGCTGCACGAAGTCGTTTCCAAGGACGCCGCGCAGCAAGGTTCCTCCGTCGATGAGCACCGCCTGCGCTTCGACTTCAACAGCGCGCCGCTCACTCCCGGGCAGCTCGTCATGATGGAGGAAATGGTCAACGGCGCGATCAAACAGGACATGGCCGTCTCCTGGACCGAGGTCCCACATGCATCGATAAAGGACCGCAAGGACATCATGCAGTTCTTCGGCGACAAATACGGCGAGATCGTCCGCGTCGTCGAAATCGGCGGCAAGCGCAACGCCCTCGACGGTTATTCGATGGAGCTCTGCGGCGGCACCCACGTCCGCAACACCAGCGAGATCGGCCTCTTTAAAATCAAGTCCGAGGGTGCGATCGCTTCCGGCGTCCGCCGCATCGAGGCCGTTTGCGGCGATGCCGCATGGAATCACCTCCGCGACAATCTCGAAAAATGGGACCACGATCTAAAAGCCGCCCGCGCCAAACTCGCCAGTGCCAACGACAAGCTAACAGCTCTTGGCGAGGCGGTCGTCACGGTCAACGACTTTCCCCACATCATGGAAGCCATGCTCGTCGGGCGGGCCGACATCGGCGAGATCAACGCCACCTTCGCCCGCGGCGCTCGCACCTTGGAGGAAACCCAGCAAGCCGCGATCGAAGCTGAGAAGCGCATCAAGAAAATCCAGTCCTCCCAAGCCGCCGCTCTTGCCGACGCGGCGCTCTCCGAACTCATCGCCCGGGGCAAACCCATCATCGTCTCCTTCGAGGCCGACGCCTCGTTGCTCCAGGAACTCCAGAACGGCCTCAGGAAAAAGAACTTCGCCGGCCCCGCCCTGCTCATCGTCGATGACGGTGAAAAACTCCACCTCGCCACCCACTGCGGCCCGGACGCCCTCGCCGCTGGCCTCAAAGCCGGCGACCTCCTCCGC
>JBGSUP010000022.1:0-1992 GCA_041753485.1 Akkermansiaceae bacterium | reverse complement strand
AGGCGCGGCGCGGTGGGTGGCGGCACCGCCCGCTGGGCCGTGGCCACGGAGAGGAACGTCGCGGAAACCGCGCACAGAAGGCCGATGAAGTGGACTTGCATGTCCTTTGCATAGCCCATGCAGGCCCGGGTGAAAAGCGCTCATTCACGGAACAGCAGTGGCTCGAAGACAAACCACTGGTTCCAATGTCTCCGTGCCGGGCCGAAAACCGCCTGGGCCCAGATTCCGGCACCTTGCGGATCCGCACCGCGCTGGCGTGGAGGAAGCTCAAGCGGCGGATGCACCGTCACCCGGTAGCGCCGCCAGCCATCGCGGGTGATGAAGAGCGGGAAACACGGCGCACCGGTGGCCCGCGCCAGAAACAAGGGGCCTTTCGGCAGGCGCATCCGCAATCCGGGCTCAACCTCCACCTCCATTGGCGAAACGTCGAAGATCACCCGGTCGCCCTGCACGGCCACGAAATTCCCCTCGCCGAGCAGGCGTGCCAGTTCGATGCCCAACAGGTTGCCATTGCGGTTGCAGAGTGAGCGGAAATTCGGGTGGCGCAGCTCGCGGCGGCGCAGTTCCTGCTCGCGCAGCTGCTGGGCTTCAGGTTCGCGTTCCGGTGCCCGCACGGTGTAGAGCATGCGCTTGAAGCGGCTGGCGAAGACCGGCGCGGCGAGGTCGTAGTTGCCCATGTGTGCGGTTAGAATGATGCAGCCTTCGCGGCGGTTCGCGAGGTCCTCCATGTGGACGAGGCCTTCGACACTCCAATCGACCTCGCCGGTGCCGGTCTCACAGCGCAGGCCATCGACAAAGGTGACGGCGAAATTCCAAAACACCCGCCAGGCGCCCCAGGTGGCGCGGAGCGACCCCCACTGCGGGAAAAGCGCCCGCAGGTTTCCGGCGACAGCCCGCCTCTGGGCGCGTGCCAGCATGAAAAACAGCAAGGTCCATCCGGCGATGAGCACGGGTTCGAGGAACCACGGCACCACCCGCAGCACCTGCGCCGCGAGACGCCCCGGCAAGTCGCCGAAGATTCCCAGCCGCCGCGCCCAGCCTGAAGTTGCTTTCCGGGTTTCTTGCATCGTCACTCGGATGTCCACCGATCCGCGGGATCGGGCATGAAGCCGGCATCCACGGACAAATGCGTCGCGGCCACGGCGAGATTGGCCAATTGATCGCAGCGCTCGTTTTCGGCGTGGCCGGCGTGGCCCTTCACCCAGTGCCAGCGGAGCCTGTGAGGGGCCATGGCCGCGATCAACTGCTGCCAGAGGTCCTGGTTTTTGACCGGCTTTTTGTCAGAGGTCTTCCAGCCGCAGCGTTGCCAGCCCTCCAGCCAGTTTTTGCGGATGGCATCGACAAGGTATTTGGAATCCGAGTGAAGTTCCACCTCGCACGGTTCGGCCAGCAATTCGAGCGCGGCGATGGCGGCGCGCAGTTCCATGCGGTTGTTGGTGGTGAGCCGATAGCCGGCGGCGAGTTCCTTGCGGTGAGTTCCGCAAACCAGCACCGCGCCGTAGGCACCGGGTCCGGGGTTGCCCTTGCAGGCCCCATCGGTGTGGATGGTCACGCGTTTCATGCCGCGCAATCGCCACCCGATTCATCCGCCGCGAGCATGCCACGCTCCACCAGGAACCGGTCCGCCGCCTGGATGGTGAGCTCGAAGTTCCGGTGGCTCACGTTGAAATTGAAAAAACTGTGATCCGCCCGCTCGAAATCCACCAGTTCGCAGTCGTTGCCGCGCCAGCGCAGGCCGCGGCGGAAGCGCTCGATCTCGTCGAACGGCGTGATCCGGTCGGCTTTTCCATGGAACAAGATCATCGGCGGCAGTTTGCGCCGCAGCAACTGGCTGGGACTCAGGCGCCTCGCCGCCCGGGCATCCGGAAAACGGCTGCTGGCCTGGCCCTTGGTGGTGGTGTTGACCAGCGCGCTGAACAGCAGCAGCGCTTGCGGCCGGCAATCGAGACCATCCACCGGCGGCATTGCCTTGGCCTTGGGCATGGCGGTGAG
>JBGSUP010000021.1:0-3521 GCA_041753485.1 Akkermansiaceae bacterium | reverse complement strand
GCTTCCTGCGCGACCAACTCGGCTTCGACCGGCACCTCGTTCTAACCGATGATCTCGACATGGGCGCGATCGCCACTCGCTACGGCCGCGGCGAGGATGTGAAACTCGCCATTGAGGCCGGCAACGACCTGGCCATGATCTGTCACCGCACCATCGAAAGCGCGGAAACCGCCGCCCGTGCCATCGCCGGGCTGCCGCACTGGATGACCGGGGAGGCACGTGACCGGATCGAGCGCTTCCGCCGGAAGAATCTCCATGCGCCGCTCAAGTGGTCGGACACGAAATGGGCGGAAACCCGCGCCGCGCTGGCAACTCTCGCCGCAGAATTCCCCGAGCCATCCGGGCCCTCCGCCCAAAGCCCCGTGGCCCGCTATTGAGCCCGGGATGGCCTCAATAGCCGTCCAAGTGGAGGTAGAGCGGAACCCCGCTTTGAAGGTGCGGGAGCAGGCGTTGGGAGAAGTCGATCTCGACGCGATTGCCGGAACCGGCGGACGCGCCCAACTGCGTGAGCATGTCGAAAAGGCCGACTTTCGGCGTGTAGCGGATGACCGTGGCGCCCGGCGCGCCGACCAGGTCCATCGCGTGCTGGTAGGCGTCGTCGATGAAGCCGTTTTGATCGACCATTCCCACGGCCAATGCCTGCGCTCCGGAAAAGATCCGGCCGTCGGTGAGCTGCGAGGCGCGCAGATCCTCGACGGATTTGTTGCGGCTGGCGGAGACGACTTCAAGGAAGCGGGTGTAGGTTTCCTGAACGAGGCCGTTGACGAGTGAAATCTCCTCCGGGCTGGTTTCCCGCACGCCGGAAAGCAGGTCCTTGAGCTTGCCGCTTTTATACACCTCCATCGAGACGCCCACCTTGTCGAACAACTCGCGGTATTTGACGGACTGCATGATGACACCGATGGAGCCGGTGAAGGTCGATGGATGGGCGATGATCGTCCGGCTGCCGCACGCCGCATAATAACCGCCGGATGCCGCGATCGTGTCGAGATAGGCGATCACCGGCTTGCGCGCGTCCGCTTGTTGAATGATGTGGTGCAAACGGTCGGATGCCGTCACTTCACCGCCGGGCGAGTTGATGCGAATGACGATGGCCTTGACCGCGTGATCCTTGAGCGCGGCTTCGACGAGTTCGCGGAAATCATCAACCATCGAGGAACTCCCGCGCGAGGGTGAGGCGGTGATGACCCCTTCCAGATCGATGTGGGCGACACGCGCCGGGCCGCCACTGCGGATGACCGTTCGGTTGAAATGCCCGGATTTTGCCGAGAACGAGGGCCCCTCCCTGAGGCCGGACGAGAGTGCGGAGAGAAAACCAGCGATCACCAGCACGACCAGCGCGATGCCGGCGAGAACCATCGCACCCACGATCCATGGCCAGGCACTGCGGCGGGGTCTGGCGGATCCGGCAGGGGCGGGAAGCGGCGGCGGGCTGTGGGAATTCATACCGCAAGCCTAGTGCGGTGATTGCAAAATGCACGCGGAATGGTTGTGCCCCGTGTCAGACCGGCCGCTATCGGAGCACCGCAAACCATCCCGTTTGACTGCCAGGCCGATTCATGGGACTTCTTGCCCGCGGCGGTTTCGATCCGCAGTCCGAAACCCAGCCACCCTCCCCATGCCACTCCCCGCACTCACAGGGATCCCTCCGGAAGAACTCGCCGCATGGCTCGAGACTGCGGGTGAACCCTCGTTCCGCGCCGCTCAGATTCTCGAATGGGTGTGGAAGAAAAAGGTCACAGCCTTTGATGCGATGAGCAATCTTCCCGCCGCCCTGCGCGCGAAGCTGGAGGAATCATTCCGCCTCACCGCACTCGAACATTCCACCACCCGGGGTTCCGCCGACACGACACGCAAGTTCCTCTTCCGCCTCCACGATGGCCGCTACATCGAAAGCGTGCTCATCCCGGCCAACCCCGCGCTTTACGGCGAAAAGTCCGACCGCCGCACGCTCTGCGTCTCATCACAGGTTGGTTGCGCGTATGGCTGCAAATTCTGCGCCTCGGGCCTCGCCGGCTTCACCCGCAATCTCGATCCCGCCGAAATCGCCGGCCAGGTGCTCGCCGCCGAACAACTCTCCCGCGAACGCGTGGACAGTCTGGTCTTCATGGGCATGGGCGAACCGCTCGCCAATCTCGAAAGTCTGTTAGATGCCATCACCCTGATCACCGGCGCGAAGACCCTGCACCTCGGCGCGCGCCACCTCACCATTTCCACCTCGGGACTGGTCCCGCAGATCCGCCAGCTTGCCGAACACCCGCAGCAGATCCGCCTCGCGATTTCCCTGCACGGCGCCACCGACGAGGTCCGCCAGCAGATCATGCCGATCAACCGCAAATGGCCGGTCGCCGAATTGTTCGACGCGCTGGATTACTGGAATGCGAGGAAAACCCAGAAGCTCACGCTCGAATACATCCTCATCCGGGACATCAATGACTCGTTGGAGCAAGCCGCCATCCTCGCCCGCCACGCAAGGCGCTTGGGTGCCAAGGTGAACCTCATCCCCTACAACACCGTCGAGGGCCTCGAGTGGAAACGGCCGCCTAACAACCACTGCCGCGCGTTCCAACAGGTGCTGCAAAGCGCCGGCGTCACCGCGAACCTGCGCCTCGAAAAAGGCCACGACATCGACGCCGCCTGCGGCCAGCTCCGCCTCAAGCAGGAAACCGCGGAAGGCATGATCATCTCGAAATAGCCGTGCGCGGGGTGCCAAGGTTTCTGATTTCCTCCTTCCCAAGAACCGGCGACACTCTCCCGCATGGGCCCGCCCGACATTCGCTGGATCCGGCGCGTCGGCGTGATTCTCCGGCATCGACGGTCAGCGGCCACCGCCACGAGGCGTTTCAATCGCCGCCACGGCGGCGAGGATTTCCTCAACGGTCGCGAGGCGGCCAAGTCCTTCGTAGCCGCAGGCAAGAGAACCCTCGGCGGGGCCCACGAAACGGCAACCGTCGGCCATGAGGGTATCCACGTTGCGCCTGGTGGCGGGATGCAGCCACATCTTGCCGTTCATGGCCGGGGCGATGAGCACCGGCGTGGCGCGGGGCAGCGCGAGATAGACCGACGTGAGCGGGTCGGGCGCGAGGCCGTTGGCGAGTTGACCTAACAGATTCGCGGTGGCGGGCGCGGCAAGGAACAGATCCGCCCCGTCGGCCAGATCGATGTGGCCGGGTTTCCAGGAATGTTTCTCGTCTTCCAGCGAGACGAGCACCGGATTGCGCGTGAGCGTCTGAAGCGTGAGCGGCGTGATGAACTCGGTGGCGGAGCGGGTCATCACCGCATGCACGCTGTGGCCATGTTTCACCAGTTGCGAGGCGAGATCCGCAGCCTTGTAGGCGGCGATGGAACCGGAAATTCCGAGGACGATGTTCATGACGGAGATGGAAGGGGAGTGGTTTCTAACGAAGCATGGCGACCGCCCTGCGCACGGCCCCGGCGAGCGCCTCGAGGTCGCTGGCGGTGTTGTAAAGCGCGAAGGATACCCGCACGGTGCCGGTGATGCCGAAGCGCGCCATCAGCGG
>JBGSUP010000020.1:0-10819 GCA_041753485.1 Akkermansiaceae bacterium | reverse complement strand
TGCACGGCATTGACTCCGCGTGTTCTCAATTCGGTGAGTTGTGCGTGTGTCAACTTCCTGCCATCTGTATCCCTAACCTTTTGCATGCGGCATGACAAAGCAACAATTATGCCAATGTCCTTACTATTATGGACTCATTAGCAACGGTGAATGTGGGCTTGCCAGTAATCCCCACCCTTCCCAGATTATGGACGTGGCCATGCAAACAAAGTTGATCTTAGCGCTGGTTTTACTCGTCGCCTCCCATTGCTGGGGCACGACCCGGATTGCGTTCCTTCCCTCGTTTTCGGATTTCGAAAGGCAATCGCCGATGCGCTCGGCGCTGCCGGCTTTCGACGCTCGGTTGCAAGCGGAACTGCTGAATGGCTGGGATACCGAAGTCCTCTCGCGGGCCGGATTGTCAGCGGTCGTGTTCGAGCAAAAACTCCGGGCTGCGGGAAACCCCTCGGCTCCCGCACTCCGGGTTCTCCCGTCCGAATTCCTGGTGCTTTCCGTGCTCGACCAGCCGAAAATGCAGATGCGTGTGTTCGTCAGCCGGGTTGGCACCGGCATGGAAATCGGCGCGCCCAAAATTTTCCCTATCAACAATCCCGGTCATATCGCCAATGGATTGCCCGGCGAAGTTGCCCGCCATGTCGCCAGTGTCGCTGGGCTGGTTCCTCGAGTTCAGGCCACTAAAAACAAGGATCAGGAAGGAAGACCTCTAGTTTGCTCCCTGTTGGAACCGGTAAGCGCTGGCGGCGCACAAGCGGAACTGAGCGATATTTCGCCTCTTATCCGCGCCGTGCTGGAGGATGTGGTGGCAGGTGGCGACACCGGGTCTTCCTTGGTCGAACGCACGGAAACTGCCAAACTCCTCGATGAAAAAACCCTCGCCGCCACGAACGGCCTCAACCCCAACGGCGCCACCGACCTCGGGCGGATGGTAAAAGCCGACCTCGTTCTCATTCCCTTCATCCACTTTGAGAATTCCCGGAAAATCGGCACCGACATCTTCGCCGTGGATGTCGCCACCGGACGCATGCTCGCCTGCCGCTCCTGGTCGGGTGCGCTGCTAGACGCACCTCCCACCGGCCTCGTGAAGGAGTTGCTGCAAGAAGGACTTCGACTGGCTGGCGAATCCATCGCCCGCCCGGTAGCCGATGATCCGGCACTCCGTCACGCCGAAGCCGGTTTCATCATCAGCTTGAAGGAAGGCTGGGCCGGATTGCGGCAGCTCGCCGCCACCGAAGCCGAACTCTCGATCCGTCTCGGCGACGCCTCCCTCGCCCTCGCCAGCGACGACCCGGCGGTCATGAGAAATGCCGCAGCGACCTTCTATCGAAAAGCCACGCCGGGTGCGCTCTATCCGCTCCAACTGGAATACAACCCGACCGACGACCGCCTGCGACAAATCCGGGAACTGAAGGAGTCCGGCCAACTGGATCTCATCCACAACCAGGCGCGGCAGGTTTTCGAGCTGCCGATGACGGAACTCGCCAAGGACAATTCGGACGAAGATTTGCGCCATCTCGGAGAACTCTGGACTCGCCTGGGCGATGCGCAAAAAGGCTGGGACATCCTTATCCGCAGCGGCCAGCCCATTGAAAAACTCGCCGCCAAATCCCCCTTCTACCAATCCATGGTGGTGGCCCTGATGAACCTCGGCCGCTATCAGGAATGTGTCGAGTTGTTGGAGCGCAGGGGGAAATGGAACAGCCTGTGCACCACCATCATCCTCGACGCCTATCGCGCGCTCAATAACCCAAAACGCGAATTCGAACTCATGTGGCGGAACTCCTCGTCTTCGTGCAAAACCGACCGCACGGCCGCGCGCTTCCTGGACCTCGGCCGCGACCAAGGCCAGGCCGCAGCGGTCCTCGGGCGGGTCATCGCGTCAGCCAATGGCTGGGTCATCAGCTCTCTGCCCGTCCGCATGGCCATGGTCCGGGCACGGGTCGCAGCCGGGCAGAAGGAACTAGCGATCGCCGACGCCAAAACGAAAGACCCCGCCGCGCAAAACGAGGTCACCGCCATTCTCGCCGGACTGGGAGCCAAACCCCTCGCCGCGTTACCCACTGCCCGCGAATTCCTGAGTCTTCCCGCCGATTGCCGGATCGATCTCATCCACGACCAGACCGTCGATCCCAAGTATGTCGGCGAGGTGGCAGCCCACGTCGCACGCTTCTGGGGATGCGCCGTCCATGTCCGGGCCGTCCGGCTGGACGCATCGAAATCCAGCTCCTACCGGAAGCTCTCTCAAGCCATGGATGGAAATGTTTTCGCCGGCACCTTGGCCGGCATCGCCATGCCAGGCGGTCCCACGCTTGGAACGGTCTTCCTGACGCAGAGGAAATTGGTCTCGAAAATACAAAACTATGAGGGCGACATCTACTCCGTCCCCAGAGGTTCGCTCCTCGTTCTATCAGACCACTATTTCAGAAAACTCAAGGGCAGTGACCCGAGACCGCTACCGTTGATCACGGCCATCGCGGCGGCCAGACTCGGCAGCGTTTGGAACAAGCTCCGCCAGCAATCCAAAGAACAACGCGCATGGGAAACCGTGTTTTGCCCGCCACCTCCCGATCTGTTCACCAGCAACGGCACACTCCACCTGGCTGCCATCGATCTGGGAATATCCCCTTGCACCGGCGCGCTTTTGAAAAAAATTTTCGCGTCGGACCTGTTACAATCGATACCGGAACTCGACCATGCCTCACGGGCGAAAGCCCCCGGACCCAACCCGGCCGATGAGCCGATGATCCGCGACCTCGCCAACCAAATCTCCCAAGCCCGCCCCATCATCATCACTCCCGAATCCCCATGAAACTCAGCCCCCGTTTCGCCGCATTTCTCATCTCATCGCTCGCCGCCTTGGCATCCGCCAGCGCGGCCATTTCAGTGGCCATCACCCCGCCCGTCACCGCAGCCGGCACCACGGGTGTCGGAGCCTTCGTGTTCGAAGTCCTTGAAGTCCAGCTCTCAGGCAAGGACGACTACGATCTCGTGGACCGCAAGCGACTCAGCGAAATGCTCGCCGAGCAGAGCCTGGGAGCCGCCGGGCTCACCCAGGACCAGGCCTCGAAGGTCGGAAAACTGGTCGGCGCGAAATACTACATTTTCGGCGAATCCAAACAAGCCGGCGAGCGCACGGCCATCCAATGCCGCGTGGTCCAGGTCGAGACCGGTCTGCTCAAACCGGTGCTGCTCATCGTCCCTAACGACGAGGACCCGATGAAAGCCGGCGAGCAACTCGCCACCCAGGTGAACGACGCCATCGTCAAACTCGAAGGCAAAGCCGCCACGGAACAAGCCAGCGCGGAAGCCGAACAAAAGCTGAATCTTCCAGCCGGTGCCAAGCGTCCAACCTTCGCCTTCCGCATTCCGGAAGTCAGCGTCACCCCGCAGGCCCGCACCGCCGATCCCGCCGCGGAAAAATGCCTGGAGGGTTTTCTTCTAGCAAATGGCTGCAAAATGGTGGCGCTTTCCCGTCCCAGCCAATCCGAATCCGCCCCCCCGGTGGCGGCAATCACGGTACTGACCACGCAGGCTCCAGCCGCTCCCGCCACACTCGGTGCGCACCTGGAAGGCGAAGAACACGAAGCTCTGTTAGCCGAAGCTCGTGCCAAGGGCGTGGAGGTGGTCATTCTCGGAGTAGCCACCTCCGAACGTGCGACACAAATCGGCAGTTTTACCGCAGCCCGTGCGCGTGTCGAACTATCCGCCGTGCGCGTCAGTGACAGCCGGATTCTCGCCGCCGCCAGCGCTTATGGCGTCGGCAGCGATCTCAGCAACTTCGTCGCGGAGAAAAAGGCGATCGAGTCCGCGACGTCAAAAATCCAAGAGGACTTCGTTGAAAAAATAATCGTCGCATTCAATGCTCCGGGAACGTGACACCGTTGATGGATTTGGTCTCAACCGGGAACCTCTGCGATTAGAAAATCACGCGGGGTTCTCACACGCATCCCGTAAACCCTGGTTCCGAGGAGTATCCCGAAACCGCCTTTGTCCAAGGTCAGCAGGACCTCGCATTTGGCGGCCAGCGCGGAAATCAGCAACGGCTTGTCTTTGGAGGCGGTGAGCGGGAAGGGCTTCCTGCTGGTCAGGGCATTGGGAACCCATTTGACCTTGGGCTGCATCCCCGGCCAGATCAGGGCCGCTTCCGTGCCGAAGTTTCCCGATATTCCTGCTCGTTTCCGTGCGGCAATAGCTGGCCGAGATCAAGCGTCAGTCCCGCTCGGGAGCGATCTCCGTGATCAAGCGGGACAGTGATTTTCCCGATCCACAGGCGGAAAGCTGAGATAGCCGGAACCCATTCCACAGGTTGCCAGCACGCACTCGTCCTGCTACCGTCCCGCCATGATCGCACTGAGACAGCCGGATTCCATCACGGTGAGCGAATACCTCGCAGGCGAGGAAATCAGCGACACGAAACATGAATACCTGGGTGGTACCATCCATGCCATGGCGGGCGCGACGATCCGGCACAACAACATCGCCGGAAATTGCTTTGGTTCATTATACGGAAAGCTCCGCGGAAAATCCTTCCAACCCTTCAACAGCGACACCAAGGTCCGCATCGAGTTCCCCGACCACACCCGCTTTTACTACCCGGATGCGATGGTCGTCTGCCAATCGAATCCGGATTCCCATCATTACCAGACCCAACCCGTCGTCATCATCGAGGTTCTCAGTGACTCCACCCGCCGTGCGGATCTCGGCGAGAAGCGCGATGCCTACCTGACGATCCCCTCGTTGAAAGTCCTGCTTTTCGTTGAGCCTGAGGCCCACGCTGTCACTCTTCACCGCCGCCTGCCGGAAGGAGGATTCACCATCGAGCGCCACAGCGGGCTTGATGCCATCATCCCGCTACCGGGAATCGAGGCTTCCTTGTCCCTCGCCGATCTCTACGAGCGAGTCGAGTTCGGAGATGCGCCGGATTGATGTTCGGGCCGAGTGGCGATTGCGGATGCGGCTGTGATGCGTCTGCGGTGCATTTCGCTTGCCACGTAATGGGGGAGGCCCCACAAAAGCGCCCCCTCATCCGGGTGGGCACGCGAAATCCCTCGTTCCCCCCGGCCGGGCGGACCCAATCCTTATTCGCGAGCTCAAATGGACAGCATCTCATCCCGTATTGCCAAGGTTTCCCCGTCACTCACGCTTGCCGTCACCGCGCAGGCCAAAGCCATGATCGCCAAGGGCGAGGAGGTTTACGCGCTGGCCGGCGGCGAACCGGAAGTGGACACCCCGGATTTCATCAAGGAAGCCGCGATCGAAGCCTTGCGGGCCGGCCGGACCAAATATACCCCCGCCGGTGGCATTCCGGAGCTCCGCGAGGCGCTTTCCGCCAAGTTTCTCACCGACAACCAACTCAGTTACGCGGCCAACCAGATCTGCGTGACCGGCGGTGCCAAAATGGCCTGCTTCAATGCGATCCTCGCGGTGATCGAGGAGGGTGACGAAGTGATCATCCCCTCGCCGTTCTGGGTTTCTTACCCGGAAATGGTGCGTCTCGCTGGCGGCGTGCCGGTGATCGTGGAAACCAAGGAATCCACCGGTTGGAAGATGACTCCCGAGCAATTCGAGGAAGCGATGACCCCGGCCACCAAGATGGTCATCATCAATTCCCCCGGCAACCCGACGGGTGCCGTTTATACCGAGGCCGAACTCCGCGCCTTGGGCGAAATCGCGCTGGAAGAGGACATCGTCATCCTCTCCGATGAAATTTACGAAAAGCTCGTCTATGGCGAGGCCAAGCATGTGTCGATCGCTTCGCTGAGCGAAGAACTCTACAACCTGACCATCACCGTCAACGGCTTCTCCAAAGCCTACTCGATGACCGGCTGGCGTCTAGGTTACACCGCCGCTCCCAAGCCGCTGGCCGATGCGATCGACAAGATTCAGAACCACACGATTTCCAACGCCAACACCTTCTCGCAATACGGCGCACTCGCTGCCCTGCAAGGCGACCAATCCTTCATCGAGGATCTGCGCGGCGAATACGACGTCAAGCGCCAGTTCGTGTTCTCCCGCCTCAAGGCGATCCAGAACATCCGGGTGGTGGAGCCACAGGGCGCGTTTTACTTCTTCGTTTACACCGGCAACACCGGCCTGAAGTCGATGAACCTCTGCGACAAGCTGCTCTCGCGTTACAAGGTGGCCACCGTCCCCGGCGTCGCCTTTGGATATGACGAGGGCATCCGCCTCAGTTACTGCACCACGCTCGACATCCTCAACGAGGGACTCACCCGCTTCGAGCAGTTCTGCCGCGAGCATTGATTCGTTCGCGATTCCGTCAAACCAAGGATGGGCGCGGCTTGATTTCCAGCGTGGCGGGCTTGTCGTTTGCACCCGAATTCAGGAGATTGACCCCTGTGGCATGAGTCCTTGCCATCACCGAATCTTTCCCTAGACTCCGGATTCACGATGGAACGATGAGCGACTTAAACTCCATTCCCGGCATCGGAAAATCATCGCTCGAGTTGCTCGAAGCGGCGGGTTTCCTCGAGGCCGAGTCGCTTGCCCGGGCCGGCACCGATGAACTGGTCGCCGAACTGGAGCGAGCCAACTCGATTCTCCACTTGGTAAAACGTGCGCCATCCCGCCCGGCCGTCGAAAAATGGATCCTCTCGGCCCGCGAGGTGGCCGGACTGCCTGAGGAGTCTGTGAGTCCCGCGTTGATGCCCGTCGATTACGAACAAACCCCGCAGATGGTGACGATGCTGGCCACCGCGCCCTTTGCCATTCCCTTGCCGGCCCGCATCCTGATGGCGAACCAGCTGGCGGTTGCCGACATTCCGGCGGCGATTCTGCTCAACCGCTACTCCGGAGATCTCGATGTGAAAACAGGGCGGAGACTCCCGGAGAACCGGGCCGCCAAAGCCCCGGCAGCCGTCGCAAACTATGTCCGGCTCGCGGAAACCGGCAACCAAAGGCTGGAACTTGATTCCTCGCGTCTGCGCAGCACCGACAACCTCGGCGAACCCATGCTCAAGGTGGCCGCTGTCAAGACATCCCCTGCCAACGACCGGGTGGCTTTGCTCCGCGCCCCCCGCAGCGGCACCAATGAAGGACGCGACCCAAAATCCCGCTTCTACATCCGCGGAGTCCTGCACAGCCACCCCCACGCGATCACCGCCGGGGCTTTGGTCACCCTGCTGGTTCTTATAATCACGCCGATTGCGGTGATATCCGCGCTGCTCCTGCTATTGTCCGGCGAGATGCCGCGGTTTTTCGCTTGGGTTCCGGGTTGGTTGATCGTGTTCCCGCTGGTTCTTCCCATTTTCGGGATCTGTTACCTGATTTGGGGACTTGGCGGAACCTGCCGGATCTGTGGCCAGGGTCTTTTCCGGCACCGCTCCCACCTGAAAAACACGCGCGCCCACCGCATTCCGGGTTTGGGTTACATTTTTCCGCTTTGCATCCACATTCTTCTGTTCCGCTGGTTCCGCTGCACCCACTGCGGAACGCCGGTGCGCCTCAAGGAATGAGCGCTGGTCCTGTCGCCGATTTTTTCCGATGAGACTGCTCATCCCCTCCTGTTCGTGCCTGCTGCTCGTTCTGGCTTCCTGCGCGAAACCCGGCCTTGGCGGCAATTCCGCACCCGGAGAACCCCGACTTCCCGCCGGAAGCAGCGGCATCCCGCCCCAACTCCGGCCCGGCACCCGCGATGCCGGCACTCCGGTCACACCGGGAAATCCACAGATCGAGCTCACGCCGGAGGATGACATCGTCTTCACCGATCCGGACAATCCGGATGCCAGCCTGCCCGAGCTTTCCACCCTGCTCTCCGCCGCCCCCAAACGCCGGAGCCCATGGGAACAAAGCGAAACCATCGCCAAACGCCGCGCCGCCCGCGAGGGCAAGCCACTGCTCATCTGGTTCACCGATTCCGCACGCAGCCCGATGTGCAAGGCCCTCAGCCGGGAGCTCCTCGCCACGCCGGAATTTGAGACGTGGGCCGCCGAAAATCTCATCCGCCTGCGCGTCGATGCCAACGTGAAGGTGGACGACCCGGATCTTGCCCTCGGCGATAAGGAGTCCCGGATGGTCGATCTGAAACACTACATCGCCCGCATGAAAAAACAGTATAAGATCCTCGGCAATCCGGTGCTGGTCATGCTCAACCCGGGCGGCGAGGTGATCGGTCGCTACCGTGGCTACAAGAGCGGCGATGCCGACTACACCTGGGGCCTTATCAAACAGGGCCAAGCCGCATCGGCGCACGCCTATCAGGGCTGGCGCTCCTCGCTCGAAAAGAAGGGCTATCGCGAATGGCGCGACCGCCTCGATCGCAAGGTCTTCGCCAAGCTCGCCTCCTACGACGACGGCATGCTCATCCTTGTCGAACCGGACGGCACCCGCAGCCGCACACACGAAAACAAACTCTCCGACGCGGACCGTGAATGGATTACGGAGCAGAAAAGACGGCGCGGCCTGTAACACTCCCGACTAAGTCATTTCCAAAACGTCAACAACTGACAGTAGACTCTTCTTACGATTGATGATCGGTGTGGAAGACCACACGGTTTTCAAGCCGATCCCCGGTCCCGGCACCCATGTCGCTGCACTTACATATCCGACATCCGCTGGCTGGCATTCTAGCCGTGATTTCCATGGATCTCCAATCACCCGGATTGTGATTTGACCGTCTAAAGTGCTCCGACCCGCAGCTTCCGCATGCTCCACACGAGTCCGGCGGCGGCTTGGCCGCTTCCCCGCATGCGCCGCGAGCCGTCCTTGCGTCGCTTGCCGAAGCGCCCTCGCGCCGACTCGAACGCCGCATTCACAAACTCACGGCTGCCGACGACTGCTCAATCGGTGAAACACCTGACCCAGCAGCGCAACATCCGCCCGAATGGAATCTCGCCCATCCGCAAGGACGGCCTGCTCTTCGTGAGCGAAGTCACCCGCACCACCTCCACCGCGCCGGGCGTGGATCCTCCTCCTCCGCCACCACCCGTCACCTACTATTGGGACAACAACGGCATCACCCCCGGGTTCGGCAGCGCCAGCGGAGTCTGGGGCGAGACCACCAGCGACGGTGCCAACCAGGGCTGGAGCGAGGATGCCACCGGCGGGGTTCTGCCTAGAGCGATCTCTCCACACTCATCTTCAGGTCAAGAGACAGATGGAAGATCGGGCGTTCACCTTGCTGGCGATGTGGTCCGCCCAGCGAATCACTCTCCGCACCCAAGGCGAGCTGTCGTAACGGATGTGTGCCACCGATGGAACCTGCCAGGCGAAGGAGGGATCCGAATCGGTGCAGACCAGTGAGACCTCTCGCGGTACCCGGCTGCCACGCGCGGCCCGAAACTGCTGCACTGCCGCAAACAGCGCTGGAAACCCTCCTTGCTCTCCACCCACAGCGGGAAATGGCAGTCTGGCAGCATTGCAGCGGCGGCGCGACTGACGGTCTGGAATGGATTGCAGAGCAGCAGCACATGGAGCATCCTGGTCCGGCGATGCGCCTCTCAGGCAGCACGAAGAAAGATCGGGAACAAGAAAAACGATTCAATGAGCTGGAGAAAATGTTTCAGTGCGGCGACTAACCTCAAAGATGAAACCCGCCCCTTGCGGCACGCGGTCTTTGTTGCGCTCGTCGCCTTCCCGCCCCTTGCCGCAGAGCCGGTGCCGGACACCAGGCCGCGCAACGTCCTGTTCATCATCTGCGACGATCTCAACACGCATGTCTCGACCTCGGGCTACCGCCCGATCCACACCCCGGCTTTCGACTCGCTCGCGGCGGCGGGAGTCACCTTTTCCCGCGCCTATTGCCAATACCCGGTTTGCGGACCGTCGCGCGCCTCGCTGCTCAGCGGACTCTATCCGGAATCCACCGGTGTCACTGCCAACGATGCCGACCTCCGCGAGACCCGGCCCGGAACCCTCACCATGCCCGCACAGTTCCGGCAGGCGGGGTATTGGACCGCGCGCACCGGCAAGGTTTTCCACAACCCGGCCACCAACCCGGACGACGCCTGGGATGAAAACCCGGAACTCTTCCGCAACGACGAGATGCCGGTCGAGAAGGCGGCGCGCGAGGCATTCGAAGCGAAACACGGCCCGGTCACCCGGCCGAAGAATCGCAAGGCATGGCGGCAACATCTGCCGACGGTGGCCACCCAGACGCGCAACCAAGCCGCCGGCTACGGCCCGAGCGGCCTGCGCGACGAGCAGCACATGGACGGCAAGAACGCCCGCCAGATCGCCAAGTGGCTCGACGGGCGGGCATACGGCGACAAGCCGTTTTTCATCGTCTGTGGCATCCACAAACCCCACGTCCCGTTCCTCGCGCCGGACAAGTATTTCGAGATGTATCCGCGCGAAAAACTCGTCTTCAGGCCGGCGCGCCCGGATTTCTGGCAGCAGGCGCCCATGATCGCCCAGGATCAGCGCTACCGGGCTTTCGGATTCGTGTTGGGGGTCGAAAACGACCCGCTGCGGCGCGAATACATGCAGGCCTACCATGCCTGCATCTCCTTCATCGATGCCCAGATCGCCCTGATCCTCGATGCGCTCCGGCGCAACGGCCATTGGGACGACACCCTCATCGTGCTGACCTCCGACCACGGCTATCAACTCGGCGAGCATTTCATGTGGGGCAAGGTGACCCTGTTCGAGGAATGCGCCCGCGTGCCGCTGATCATCCGCGTCCCCGGAGCGGCGGGCGGCGCGGGTCGCACCAGCGCCGAACTCGTCGAACTCGTCGATTTGTTTCCCACACTCGCCGAACTCTGTGCGGTGAAGCCCCCGCCGCACCTTCAGGGCCGGAGCATGGTTCCCTTGCTCAAAGACCCCGCCGCCAAAGGCCGCGAAGCCGCCTACACCGTGGTCAGCC
>JBGSUP010000019.1:0-4608 GCA_041753485.1 Akkermansiaceae bacterium | reverse complement strand
GTCGATCCCGCGCGCCAGGCCGGAGATGATCGTGAATCCCGCCTGCGCGAGTTGATAGGAAAGCTTCTTGGTCGCCTGCGTCCCGTAGTGCGTCGCACGCCGCGAACCGACCACCCCGATCGCATGCCGGTCGCGCGGCTCGATTTTCCCCCATACATAGAGCAGCAGCGGCGGATCGTAAGCATCCCGCAGCGGCGCTGGATAACCTTCGTCGTCCTGGGTCACGATGGCGATGCCGCGCTCCGCCGCCTCGCGGATCTCGGCGGCCGGATCGGCATGGTCCTGCCAGCCATGGAGGATTTTCGCCGTTTCCTCGCCGATGCCATCGATGCGCATCAAGCGGTCCTTCGCCGCGCCAAGCACCGCCACCGGATCGCCGAACGCCTCTAACAAACGCCGCACGCGCACCGGGCCGATTTTCGGCAGCATGTTGAGTGCGACAAGGGCATCCAGCGGGGTCATCGGCGCGGAGACTGGCTGCTCGGCACCGGAAGGTCAAAGGCAGAAGCACCAGCGGGTCTGCCTGTTTCCCGGCCGGGTGGCGGAACCGCACTGATTTTCGCCGCTTTCGGAAGCTTGCCATCGGGAAAACAGGTTGCTAGAAGCACCTCAACCCGCACTGAAATCCCATGACCAACAATGACGCCATCGTGCCAAACGCCAGCCGCCTGTTATGGGCGGGTTTCACGGCCATTCTTGCTGCCGGAGTTGGATTCGGCATCCGTGGAGGGATTTTCGCCAACTGGGCTGCGGAATTCGGTTTCACCGGTGCCCAACTGGGAGCGATCGGCGGCGCGGGCTTCACCAGCTTCTGCTTCGGCATCATGATCGGCGGCGTGGTGGTGGACAAGATCGGCTACGGCAAGCTGGTCATCGCCGCTTTCGCCCTCCACGTGCTTTCCGCCGTCATCACCTTCGGGGCCACCAAGGGCATGGACCAGGCGCTCGCCTATCAATTCCTGTTCTGGGGCATGTTCGCCTTCGGTGCCGCCAATGGCACCCTTGAAGCGGTGGCCAACCCGCTGGTCGCCACCCTCTTTCCGAAAAACCGCAACCACTACCTCAATATCCTCCACGCAAGCTGGCCGCTTGGCATGGTGCTCGGCGGTGTGGTCGGCTGGGTCCTCGGTGGCACGCTCAACTGGGGATGGAAATCCCAGCTCTCGCTCTATCTGCTCCCCACTCTGGTTTACGGAGTGATGTTCTTCGGCCAGAAATACCCGAAATCCGAGGCTTCCGCAAAGGGTTTGAAACTGGGTGAAATGCTCAAGGATGTCGGTATTCTCGGTGGCGCGGTGGTTTGCTTCATGCTCTATCTGTTCTTCAAAGGCACGCTTGCACCGCTCGTCGGCGGCGTGCAAACCGCCACCATTCTCTCCGCCGCGATCTCCATCGGCCTGCTCGCTTGGATTGCCAACCTCACCAAGTTCGCCATGGGCCACTGGCTGCTCACCGTGCTGTTTGTGATCCACGCCATGGTCGGTGCCGTGGAACTCGGCACCGACGGCTGGATTCAGAACATCACCGGCGCGATCCTCACGCCCAATGAGGGCAAAATCCTCTTTGTCTTCACCTCACTGATGATGTTTCTGCTGCGCTTCTGCGCGCACTTCATCGAAACCAAACTCGGCCTCAAACCCGTCGGCCTGCTCTTCGTCTGCGCACTGCTCGCCTGCCTTGGCCTGAATTTGGTCAGCGCCGTTTCCTCCTTTGGTCCGGCATTGGGCGCGCTGCTTGTGTATGCCCTCGGCAAGACCTTCTTCTGGCCCACCATGCTCGCCGTGACTTCGGACCGCTTCCCGCGCACCGGTGCCGTGGCCATGAGCCTGATGGGCGGCATTGGCATGATGTCCGCCGGCCTGATCGGCGGTCCGGGACTTGGATACGCTAAGGACCGCTTTGCTGCCGAAGAACTCGCCAAAACCGACCAGGCCCTTTACCAAGAGTGGAAGGGCACTGGCGACAAGAGCAAGTTCCTCGCCTTCGAAGCGGTGCAGGCTATCGACCCGGTCCGCCTTGAAGAAGCCAAAAAAGCCGACAAAGCCGCCCGCAGCGAGACCCAGGCGAAGGTCGTCGCCGCAGATATCGAGGGCAACCGCCGCACGCTCAAGGTGGACTCACTCATCCCCGCCGGCATGGCCATCGCCTATCTTCTGCTCCTGCTCTACTTCAAGTCGATCGGCGGATACCGTCCGCTCACCGTCGATGAGAGCCAGTGAAGGATCAGAAAATCCCGGGCCATGTATTTCAGGAGAGCAACCTCGCGGCATCCATCCGCCAGGTTGCCAGGCCCCGGTGATGCCGCCATCCTCCCGCCATGACGGCCCGGAAACCACCGGGTTGGATCAGCATCGCGGATTACCTCGCCGGTGAGGAACTCGGTGCGGTGATTCCAGCTTTTCAATTTGTGAATGAAGGCGTGTTGTCGGGCGTTATTGACTGGCTTTTCGTGTTGCGGAATCCGCGAATTTTGCCTTAGGGTTTGAAAATCGGCGCAGAAATTGCTGAATCTTGCGCGTGAGTTGTGGACCCATCTTCTTCAAAACCATCCAATGCCCGGCAGCGAGTTGAAATTCATCAGGTTCACTCATTGGCTGCATGATCCATTCTTTCATCCCATTCTCTGCCAGCGGCTCCTGTTCCTGATTTTCCTATCAAACTCCAAATCAGCACCATGAAACCACCTGTCCTTTGCTTCCTTGGCATGCTGCTTTCAAGTGTCTCGCCCGCGGCCATGGTCCAGTTGGGTGCTTACTTCACGGATTACTCTGATTTCCCGGGTGTGGACGAAGTGAACCAAGCGGCCATTTACACCATCGACCTCAGCGACCTGAGCGGCTTGACGGTGGGTGCGCCGATCCAAATCGATTTCACCCCCGATTCCTCTCTGCTCTGGCTCGGTGAATTCAGGGCGGAAACCGGCGAGCTTGAATTCGCATGGCAGGCGGAGATGGAGCTTTCCGTGGGCGGATTCTCCACCACGTTTGCGGAAAACTGGCCCTTCGGCCCGGTTCCGTTTGTGGCTGATCCCACTGCGGTCGCGTATGCCGGCTGGTCGGCCGGCCCAGACCCGGTGACCCGGTCGCTGGTCGTGCCGTGGGGGACCGATTTGAGCAATCTGACTTTCACCCTGCGCGACCGCTCCCGGATCCTGGCGGAAGTGTCCGGTGCCTTCACCGCATCCCGGATGCAGGCCGATGGCGCGACTTTCGTCACCCGCTCCGTCGAGGCCCCGGAGATCAGCATCGAACAGGGCACCGGGAACTTTTTGGAAATCAACGACACCATCGATTTCGGAGCCACTGTTCCGGGGCAGGAAACCTCCATCACGTTCACGATCCGCAATACCGGAGCCAGTCCACTCATTCTATCGGGCACGAGTCTCGCCGAGCCACACCCGGATGATTTCCGCCTTGCCGCACCGGTGGCAGGCATGGTGCCTGCCGGTGGCAGTCTTGATTTCACGGTGATCTTCGCGCCCTTGGCGGCAGGCCTCCGCAGCAGCACATTCACGCTGCTCAACAATGATGCCGGTGAAAACACGTTCACGCTCGGCTTTGACGGCAACGCGTTATCCTTTTCCACCGATACCGACACGGACGGACTGAGCGATGCCTCGGAATTCAACATGGCCGCGCTCGGCTTCGACTGGAAAGTGAGGCAGCCTGCCTTGGTCAGCACCTACTACACCAACGCGAATGGAGCCGGACTGTTCACGCCCAGCCAGGTGCAGGCCCTGCACACCGGCACTCCGCTGATCACGCGCGATCCCGCGACCGGTAAATTCAAGCTGACCATGGATTGGAAAAAATCGACGGATCTAACCAACTATCTCGATTTCCCCGCCCCGGCCGGCTCCACCGTATCGATCAGCCCGGGAGGTGATGTCGAATTCGAATTCCCCTCCGCCGACGAAGCCGCGTTCTACCGGATCGAAGTGGAGTGAGAGCACGCCGCAGACCCCCGATCCAATCCCTCCAATCCCCCGTCAAACCCCGGCGGCCGCTGCTATGCGGGTGCTTGCCGGTCGTCATCGTGCTTGTCCGCGGGGTCGGTAAACGCCGGCAGCGGCCTGACCAGGTTGGTGGGCAGGGGAAACACGCGCTCGAAGATGTTGGGGGCGATTTCCTGGGTCTGGGTGTAGGCGTCGCGGAGCATTTCGAGTTTGGCGTCCATGTTGTCGATGTAATGGAGGGCGAAGGCCTCGGGCGTGCGCGGCAGCACCGGCGAGCCGAACTGGTGCTCGCCGTGGTGGCTGCCGATCAGGTGGAGCAGGTGCAGCCGCGTGTCCTCGGTGGAGGGCACGAGCGTGCTCCATGTGGCGGCCTCCGGTTGTTCAGTTAGATCGCGCCAGAGCTTGTTCACCAGTTCGATGCCCAGCGGGATGTGGCCCATCATCTCGCCGTGGATGCTCAGAATTTGCGTGAAGCCATGCTCGGGATAGGAGTTTTCCCATAACTTCCCGCTGTCGTGAAACAGGATGCCGGCGAGCAGCAGATCGCGGTTGAGCTCCGGATACACCGGGCTGAGCGCGGCGGCGCCGCGCATCATCTGGGCGACGTGCTCGACCAGCCCGCCGCGGCGGGCGTGGTGGTTGCGTTTGGCGGC
>JBGSUP010000018.1:0-4739 GCA_041753485.1 Akkermansiaceae bacterium | reverse complement strand
GGGCCGGCCGGAAGACGGTCCGCCGCCCCGCCGCTGAGTGCGGCCGGTGGTGGCCACCACCGGGATCTCACAGCGTGCGTGCGGCGGGAGAGTTTTGGCAAGCCAGTTAAGGAGCCGCAGCAACAGTCTCCGCCTTGATTTCCGTGGCAATCACCTCCTCGCGAAGGTCTCCACCCTTGCGGCGGCTCCACCAGAGCACGACCGGCGCGGCGACGAAGATCGAGGAGTAGGTGCCGACCACCAGGCCGATGAGGATCATGACCGAGAAATCGCGCAGCGAGGATCCGCCGAAGAGCGAGAGGATCGCCACCGTGATGATGGTGGTCGAGGAGGTCAGCACCGTCCGTGAGAGGGTGATGTTGATGGCCTCGTTCATGATGGTCTTGATCGATCCGGTGCGGATCAGGAGCGATTCCCGGATGCGGTCAAAAATAACGATGGTGTCGTTGATCGAATACCCGGCGATGGTCAGGATGGCACCCACATGAATCAGTGACAACTCGCCGCCGAGCAAGACGACGATTCCGATGGAGATGATCACGTCGTGAAGAATGGCGATGAAGCCACCGAGTGCGAAGGCGAATTCGAAGCGCACGGTGATGTAGATCAGGATGCCGATGAGACCCATGGTGAGGGCGATGAGCGAGTCCCGGAGGAAAGTTCCGCCAATCAGGGCGGAGACCTCCTCTTTGCTGCTGTCGATGACATAGTCGTGGCCGCCCTCCTGGTTGGTTGCGGATTTCTTTTCGCCGAGGGCAGGGATCGCTTCGCGGAGTCTGGCGGTGATCGCCGCCGCATCGCGGCTGTCGCTGCGGATGGTGAGCAGCGTGCCTGAAACCGGGTTGCCCTGTTCCTGCGGGTAGGCGGCTTTGGACAGGGTGAGTGTTTTCAGCGCCTTTTCCACATCCGCCAGCGGAATTTTCACTTCCTTGCCGAGTTGGAACTGGATGAGCGTGCCGCCGGTGAAGTCGATGCCGAATGCCTTGTCCTGGCGGATGCCGAAGGCGGCGAAGGAGACCAGCACGAGACACAGCGAGGCGATGGCGCAGGCACGGCGTTTGCCCAGGAAATCGAAATTCGTCGCCTTGAACAGGTTGAAGAAGGAAAGCTTCTTGAGCAGGTTCAGATCAATGCCCCAGCGGAACAGAACGCGGGTCACCAGAAGGGCGGAGAACATCGAGGCCACGATGCCGATGGTGAGGGTGACGGCGAAGCCCTTGATGGTGCCGCTGCCCATCCAGAAGAGAATGATGGCGGTGATGAGCGAGGTGATGTTCGAGTCGAAAATCGCGCTGAAGGCTTTTTCGTAGGAGGCGGCGATGGCGTTCTTGAGGGATTTGCCGCCGGCCATTTCCTCGCGCAGGCGTTCGTAAATCAGCACGTTGGCATCCACCGCCATGCCGATGGTCAGGATCATGCCCGCAATGCCGGGGAGCGAGAAGGTGAAGCCGAACATGGCCATCACGCCAAACAGGATGATGCCGTTCACGGCGAGACCGATGAGCGCCACAATCCCTGCCAGACGATAATAGAACAGGACGAAGACGCAGGTGATCGACAGACCGATGATTCCGGCCCAGATGCCCTGCTGCACCACGGCCGCGCCGAGGGTGGGGGAGACGGTGCGTTCCTCATCAACGACCAGCGGGTTTTCCAGCGGGTTCATCAGCGAGTTGGCGAGGCTTTGCACTTCGCCCGGTTCGCGCAGTCCTTCGATGATGAATTGTTTGCCCAGCGGCACCTGGTTGACCACCGGCGCGCTGATGACCTCGCCGTCGAGCACGATGGCGATGCGGTCTTGCTGAGGGCGCATGTTCTTGGTGAGGGCGATCATTTTGTTGGTGCCGCCGCCGTTGAGGGTGATCGCCACGGCATCCGCCTGCTGCGGGGAGGGGACTGCGTTGGCGATGTCGGAGCCACCAAGCGCCATGCGGCGGTTGAGCAGGATTGGGCGGGCGTATTCGTTACCATCCTCGTCCTTGCCCCTGAGCGTGTAGGCACGGTAGCCGGGCACAATTTCGAGGCCATCCTGCACGCGCTGGGCGAGCGACTTGCCGTCCGGCCCCGGTTCTTCGCTGCGGGGGCTGACCTCGCGGAGTTCCAGTTTCGCCACCTTTTCCAGGGTGGCGCGGATGCGGGCGGATTCCTCAGGTTCGACGCCGGGCATTTGCACCAGGATGCCATCGGTGCCCTGGCGGGCGATCAATGGCTCCGCGGTGCCCATGCTGTTGAGGCGCTTTTCGATCACGAGGATCGCCTGTTCGACCTGCTCCTTGGTGATGGGCATTTTCTTGCCGTCATCGCCCTCACGCTCCTGGATGCGCAACGAGAAGGAGGAACCGCCGATGATGTCGATGCCGCCTTTCAACCGCTCCCTGAGCGGCGTGGCGGCGAGGATGCAGAGGGCGCAGATGCCGAACAGCAGCACGGTGCCGACATTGCGTTTGCGCCGCTCGATCTCGGTCGCAAAATACCAGAAAAACAGGATCATCAGGATCAATCCGGTCACGAATACGGTGAGCGGATCTTCGAGAAACGAGGTGATGGCGAGCATGGCGGGAGTCAGATGGTCGAAATTTGGCGGCGGTTTGAGGCCGTCGGTGAGATGGGTTGGTTTGCGGTGCGGGATCGCGGGCTACAGCTTGCGTCACTTCGCGGCTGTGTCCTTTTTGTGGACGCTGGCAATGGCCATTTTGTCGAACTCGATCATGGTGCCCTCGGCGACTTTCACGACCACGGTGTGTTCCTTGACATTGTGGACGATGCCGTGGATGCCGGCGGAGGTGACCACCTTGTCACCGGACTGGAGGGCGGCGATGCGGGCGGCCTGCTCCTTGCGCTGGCGCTGCTGCGGGCGGATGAGCAGGAAATAGAACATCACCACCATCAGGCCCATCATCACGAAAGGGCTGCCGAGCAGGCTGCCGGGGCCGGCGGGCGGCGGGGCCTGGGTTTGAGCGAGCAGGGTGGTGGAGATCAAGGCTTGGATGGCGGTCATGAATTTTCGGATCGGGTGTAGCGCCGGATGAAGGAGTCCTTGAATTCGGGGAAATTTCCCGCGGTGATGGACTCCCGCGCCCCGGCGACGAGGCGCAGGTAGAAATGCAGATTGTGGAAGGAAAGCAACCGCAAAGCGAGGATTTCCCCGGCGCGGAACAGGTGGCGGAGGTAGGCCCGTGAGAATCCGGCCACATGCGGGTGCGCCGTCTCGCAGATCGGCTGCGGGTCTCTGGCGTGGATCAGGTTCTTGATGTGCAGCGGGCCATCGAGCGTGAAGGCCACGCCGTGGCGGGCGACGCGGGTGGGCATGACGCAATCGAACATGTCCACGCCGCGGGCGATCATTTCGAGAATTTGCGGCGGCGTGCCGAGGCCCATGGCATAGCGCGGCTTGTCCTGCGGGAGAAACGGCACCGCGTTTTCAATGGCGCGGAACATTTCGTGCTCGGGTTCGCCCACCGAGACGCCGCCGATCGCGTAGCCATCGAAGTCCAGATCCACCAGCTCGCGGGCTGATTGTTCGCGGAGACATTGATAGACCGAGCCCTGGACGATGCCGAAATGGAGCTGGCGGCCACTGCCCGAGCTGGGTTCGTTCGCAGTGACCCAATCCTTGCAGCGGCGGGCCCAACGGCTGGTCAGTGCGAGGGAATTGGCCGCGTAGGCCTCATCACAAGGGTAGGGCGGGCACTCGTCGAAGAGCATGGCGATGTCTGAACCGAGCGCAGCCTGGATTTCCATGCTGAGTTCAGGAGTGAGCAGCATTTTGGAGCCGTCGAGGTGGTTTTGGAACTTCACGCCCTGTTCGCTGATTTTGCGAAGCTTGGCGAGCGACCAGACCTGGAAGCCGCCGGAATCGGTGAGGAAGGGCTTTTGCCAGGTGGTGAAACCATGCAGCCCGCCCAGTTCGCGAATCAGTTCGTGGCCGGGGCGCAACCAGAGATGGTAGGTGTTGCCGAGGATAATTTGCGTGCCGAGCAGGTCGAGTTCCGCCGGATGGAGGGTTTTGACCGAGCCCTGGGTGCCCACCGGCATGAAAACCGGCGTTGCCACCGCGCCATGTGGCAAAACCAGACGGCCGCGGCGGGCGAAGCTTCGGGAATCGGTGGAAAGAACGGTGAATGACACGGAAAGGACCTGCGGCATAGGTCGGAAATCCCCGGCGGCCAAGTCCAAACGGCGGCCGCATCAACCCGGAGAGTCGGGATTTTGAAAGAAACATCTGGAAACCGGCGGAGTTTTATGGCTGCGTCTGCGGGTTTTTTTTCGAATAAATTTCCGCTGGCGCAACTCAGATGGTCGGGTAATATCCCCAGCCACTGCATCCAGTTCCAAACCACCAACCCACCAAACCACCACGATGAAATTATTCCTCAGCGCCCTGTGCGCCTCGTTTATGGTCGCTCCACTCGCCTTTGCCGATTGCGGCAAGTGCAAGGAAGGCGACAAGGAGAAGAAAGAAGAAGGCACCGTCCTCGCCGCCTGCGGCAATTGCGACTGCACGAAATGCGACGATGACAAGTGCGCCGATTGTGACAAATGCAACAAAGAGGGTTCCTTCCTCGCCGGCAAGTGCAAGAAGGAATGCGACGACGAGGAGGAAGCCGAAGGCACCCTGCTCGTCGGCAAGTGCAAGAAGGAATGCGACGACGAGGAGGAAGCCGAAGGCACCCTGCTCGCCGGCAAGTGCAAGAAGGAATGCGACGACGAGGAGGAAGCCGAAGGCACCCTGCTCGCCG
>JBGSUP010000017.1:0-6140 GCA_041753485.1 Akkermansiaceae bacterium | reverse complement strand
GCGGCTGCGAAGCTGGCCGAGAATCTCCGCCGCCTGACCGCGCGGTTGCGACAAGGCTCCGGCCAAACTGTCGACCGTCGCCCCGCGGCCGGATTCATCGCAGTCCAGCAGGTGCTTGAGCGCGTCTTCAAGCCGCACCCGGGAGCTGGCGGCCGGATCTTTCCGAAAGGGATGCATGAATTGGTGCCGGGTAAATAAATTAGCCTTGGCTAATTCGCAAGGAAAAACAAGTTGGAAAAAATCGGAGGGTGTTGGGCAGGCGGGCCGCGGCGGGGAGGCGGGTGCCTCAGCGGCTGCGCTTCCGTGACCGGGGTCAGTCCTGAATGGCGCTAACTTAAGGGGCATTTGGGATAAAATCAGGAAATCGATAACGCTTGTGGTGCGGGACCGGCAGAATGGCGGAAGCATCGGAAGATCAAGACGAATAGCCGCTGCACCCATCGCAAATTCATAGTGTTCACAACTCGTTGGAGATGCATACTTTTCTCTTAAGTTAGCGCCATTCGGGTCAGTCCTTGGGGTTTAAGATTGACGCTCGTCCCTGATCCGCTTCATTGCTCTACCCATGGCAAGGCAGCCGAGATTCGAGTATCCGGGAGCGGTTTATCACGTGATGGCGCGTGGCGACGGCGGCAAGCCGATTTTCGTGGGCAAGGACGACCATGAATCGTTCCTCTATTGGTTGGAGCGGGTCTGCACCAGCCACGGCTGGCGGGTGCATGCGTGGGTGTTGATGGGCAATCATTTCCATCTGCTGCTGGAGACGCCGGAAGCGAATTTGATTTCCGGGATGCGCATGCTGCTCGGAACTTTTGGCAAGGCGTGGAACATCCGCCGGCTGCGGCAGGGCCACGTTTTTCAGGGGCGCTACAAGGCGGTGCCGGTGGCGGGTGAGGGCTCGGCGGACGCGCACTACTTCAAATCCGTGGCGGACTACATCCATCTGAACCCGGCCCGGGCAGGATTGGCCGGCGGAAAGCGCGGCAAGCTTGTGGACTATCCATGGAGCAGCCTGCGCCACTATGGCGGGAAAAAACCGCCGGAATGGCAACCGCTGGACCGGGTCCTCCAATCCTTCCGGTTGAGTCAGGACCGGAGGGGACGGACATCCTATCTGGCCTGGTTGGAGGCGAGGGCGGCGGAACATGGCGGAAGGATCAACGATGAAGCCATGGAGGCGCTGCGCCGCGGCTGGTATCTGGGCGAGGAGGGCTTCAAGGACAAGCTGCTGGGGCTGCTTGACAAGGCGTCGGACAAGCTCCTCAAGAAAAGCAGCCGTGCGGGAGACGCGGTGCGGGAGCACAACCGGAGCGAGGCGGAGAGGATCGTTTCCATGCTTTCCAGGGAACTCGGCCTGCCCGAATCACAGGAGGAACTCATGCGGCTCAAAAAAAACGATCCCCGTAAAGTGGTTTGCGCCGCCATGGTCAAGAGCCGGACGGCAGTTGAAAACGATTGGATCGCCGGACGGCTGGCGATGGGGCATCCCGCGTCGATGAGCCAGTTGGTGCACCGGATGCGCAGGGATTCCAAGGCGTCCAAACAATTGAAGAAGCATGAGAAGACACTTAAAACCAAGGACTGACCCCGGTCATTCAGAATCCGAAATACATCGATCTCAACGGAATCTTCCGCAGCCCTGCCTGGTTCCAAAACAATCTGGATGCAACAGGTCAGGAAGGTGTGCTGTTCAAACTGCGCTTGCAGGACGATCCGCCGTTCAGGGTCTTCGGCAGTGGTCTCTTCAATACGGATACCGAGCCGGAGGGATGTCAGGGACTATTCACCACGCAGGACGGGCCGCAGGTCGCGTCGGTCGCCTGGAAACACCGCCGCATCCTCGCCCAGATGATCCCCGAGCGAACCCTGCCCGCCGGCGGTGCAGGCGGAAGCGGGGTGGCGGGCGAACCCGATGAAAACAACAATCCCACGTTTGATGTTATTTCCTTGGAGGACAAAGCTGTTTTATCAGGAAGTGAGATCCAGGTTTTCGACATGCAGGAGAAACGCAACGGCTGGCCGCAGAGTCGTGAAGATCCTGTTCCCGGAAACGGCTGGCGTCACGGGGACATCCGCGAGGTGGCTTACGTGTATGTCTGGAAATCCTGGCAGGAAATTGTGAACGACGGGAATCTCAACCGGAAACCGCAAACGAACAACTAAACATGATGAATACAATCAAAACAATGTCACACATGTCCCTGATCTTGATCTCCCTATCGCTGACGGCCTGCGGAGATCCCGTGCAGAAGTTCAAGGTGAGTGTCGTGGATGAATCGAACACACCGATGAAAGGCGTCGAGGTCGCCGCCTGGTTCAATAAAAAGGGAAAGAGTTCACCCCTCGACAGCTACAAAGTCGCCGGCTCCACGGATGCCGATGGATTTGTGGAACTACAAGGGGAGACTGTCTGGTATCAGACAAGTGTTTCAGCAGAACCTGAAGGTTTTTACAAGTCGATGAAATACGATCACTGGACCATCAAACGCGACGGCAACCGCTGGGAGCCGTGGCCAGTGGAGGTGAACCTGGTGATGAAAAAAATCCGGAATCCGAAGCCGATGTATGTGGTAAAGTTCGACGGTCAAATATGGTTGAACTTTCCTGATAAACAGCTCGGCCCTTTCGGATTCGACCTGATGGCAGGTGACTGGGTTCGCCCTAATGGCAAGGGTGAGGTGCCAGATTTACTCATTGAGGGGCGCAAAGATGATCCTAATGACACCGCTATGAACCCCAAAGGTAAAATTCTTTTGTCTTTTTCCAATCCCGCAGATGGTATCATCAGTATGAAAGACACAGGAGGATCGATTCTTGTCGGTCCGAGCATGGTCCCTTCTGAGGGTTATCAAAATCAGTGGGAATTCACGAACTGGAAACCGCATCCGACGGAGCCAAAACTGATCAGTTGGGATTTCGGTGAAGAAGTTTTTGTTGTTCGTGTGCGTACCAAATTGGATGAATTCGGCAAAGTGGAAAGTTCGCACTACGGGAAATTTGATGGAAGGATTTTGGGGCGAATGTCCCCGAGTGCTCCCAGGATTTTAATGACTTATTATCTTAACGGTGCTCCGAATGATCCTGGCTTGGAATGGGACATGAAAACAAACCTGATTCAGGACACCAGCCGCATGCGCATACCCGAAAGACCGTGAATCCATGGAATGTTTCACCGCAGACGAGGATGTTCCGGAAGCGTTACAAACGCCCACCATCCCCGCCGACCCCGGCTGGGCGGGAGACAATCCCCGGGGGGCAATACGCCTTCGCTATCCAAGCCATGCTCAAGGGCGAACTCGGAAACGAACCGAACGCATCCCAGGCATCGTTCACGGGCAACCTGGCTTCTATCCTGGCATCCTCATTCAGCGGCATCTCCCCAGCCAGCGATTTCGGGGGCTGGGGCAGGGCCGCCGGATTCCAGAACCCGAAATAATCAACGGTGTCCAACATTGGTCTTATGAGGTGGCATAGATCTTGGCGAGACGCGCTAGGGCTTGGGTCCAGGTGCGCTTGGTATCCAGATGATTTTTCAGCCAGCGGATGAACTTTACGGTGCGCTGAGTGAGCCGCTGGATGGCCTTTTGGAGGATCGACAATCCGCCACATCCCTTGGTCTTTGAGTCCTCGTTCCGATCAACAAGGGTTTTTGCTTTGCGTTCGGTCTCCGCCTCGTTGCGGATGCCGGTCTCCGGAGTCAGTCCTTGGATTTTAAGATTGACGCTCTTCCCTGATCCGCGTCATTGCTCTACCCATGGCAAGACAGCCGAGATTCGAGTATCCGGGCGCGGTTTATCATGTGATGGCGCGTGGCGACGGTGGCAAACGGATATTCGTCGGCAAGGATGACCATGAGTCGTTTCTCTATTGGCTGGAAAGGGTTTGCACGAGCCACGGCTGGCGGGTCCACGCGTGGGTTCTGATGGGCAATCATTTCCACCTGTTGCTTGAGACGCCGGAAGCCAACCTGGTTTCCGGCATGCGGATGCTGCTCGGAACTTTCGGCAAGGCATGGAACATCCGGCGACAGCGGCAGGGCCATGTTTTCCAAGGACGCTACAAGGCGGTGCCGGTGGCGGGTGAAGGAGCCGCGGACGCGCACTATTTCAAATCCGTGGCGGATTACATCCACTTGAATCCGGCGAGGGCGGGACTGGCTGGCGGAAGCCATGGCAAGCTGGCGGACTACCCCTGGAGCAGCCTGCGTCAGTATCCCAAGGGGAATCCTCCGTCGTGGCAGCCGATGGATCGAGTGACCGGGGTCAGTGATTGGATTTTAGTGTCGTGATGACCGGGGTCAGTAAATGGGGTCATTGCTCACGGATTCACAAAAACCTTACTCGTTCAGGGAAATCAACCCACAGATTTTGCGGATGGGCCAAACTTGTTAATCCGTGAGCAATGACCCCATTTACGGTGCCAACTCCGGCAACGACCCCGAAACCCCGGATGTCACCTGAAATTACGAGAGAAACAAACCATCAAGCTTTTTACTTGCGGCTGGGCGATCGCCAAGGCGGCGGGAAAATTACCGGGCAAGGGAGCAGTCGAGGCACCCTCACCAAACACCCCATAGCCCCGGGCTTGGCCGACGTTGCTGGCCGGACGCCGGATCTTGAACTGTCCGAGGGTGAAGCGATGAAGCTCGCGGGCGGTGGGCAGGCTGCGGCCGCGCCGGATGAGTTCGCGGCAACCGGATGGAGCCGCGCTTTGCCGCGTCTGTTTCCCGATGAAGTGGATCCGCTGGATGTGAAGAAGGACCGGGATGGTGACTTCGGGCGATGCGTCGCCAAGATCGGTATTGATGCGCCCGCAACAATCATCCGCGTGAGCGACTCAGGAGGATTTAACCGTTGCCACTGCGATCAACCGCTGCGTTTACGGACTTTTTCCAACAGCGCGGGGTCCGCTTCCAGCGCGTCGGCCACGGCGCGGATCACCTCCAGCGTGGGGCGGGAAACGTGGTGTTCCATGCCCTCCACGTCGCGGTAAATCGTTTCCTCGTCGATGCCGAAGAGCCGCAGGAAACGGGTGAGCGTTTCATGGCGCTCGATGATGGCATGGGCGATGCGGTGGCCCTCCTCGGTGAGGATAGTGCCGCGGTATTTCTCGTGTTTAACGAGCCCTTCGGCATCGAGCCGCTGGAGCATGTTGGTCACGCTGGCTTGCGAGATGCCGAGGTTTTTGGAAACGTCCACGGCGCGGGCATAGCCTTTGGCCTCGATCAGATGGAGGATCTGCTCGAGGTAGTCGTCCATCGCGGTCGAGCCGCTGGTGCGCCGGGGTGCTGCGGTCATGGAAATGCGAACCTAGCGGGTGGTTTCCGGGAGGGAAAGCACGCTTTTGCGGTAAAGATCGGCATTGGAGGCCTGGAACTCCGCCTTGAGCCGCACGCGCAGGGTGGAAAGATCCACCAGCCGCCAGCCGCTGAAAGTCCATTGTGGTTCCCTGCCGTCGTGCTCGATGCCCGCCAGCAGGTGCACCGCATCGTCGGTGATCTTGAGGGTCTCGTTTTTCGGCTCGAAATAGAAGCTCCGCAGCGTGCTTGCGGCGGATCCGCGCTCGACGAGTTTCGGGTCGAGGTAAAACACGTTGCCGGATTCCAGATCGGTGATGCGCAGGTCCGGGTAGCCCGAGCGTTGATGGACGCCGGCGCGGGTGGGTGGCGTCTCGCAGCGCAGGCCGGGCACGGCGTTGAGGCGGGAAAGCAGGCCTTCTTCGAAAAACCTCGAGGCCTCGTTGATGCGGCGGAGTTTTCTAACAGGAGAGTCCGCCGCGTTGAGTTCGCGGATGGTTTCCGCGAGCGCCGTTTGGATCGCGGCGGTCACCCGCTGGTGGGCGGGAGCATCCGTGAGCGGCAGCACGCGCCTGCGGGAGCTGGCCTCGGCGATGGTCGCGAAGTCGAAAGTCCGCTCCGGCAGCTTCTCGCCTAACAGCGATTTGACCAGTTCCGAGTCGGCATTTTCCTGCGGCTGCGGCCTGTGGACGTCGCGGTTGGCGGGAAAACGCCCCGCCATCCCGCCAAGCAGGAAGGCGCCAAGCAGCCCGAGAAGATATCCGCCCGTGAGTTTCATGGCCGCTTCATCCGCTGCCGCGGCGTGGTGTCCGGCAAGCGCGTTGCGGCCGGACTTCTGCCGCAT
>JBGSUP010000016.1:0-12135 GCA_041753485.1 Akkermansiaceae bacterium | reverse complement strand
CTTCCAGGGCCACGCGGGCCTTGAACTCGGCACTGTGTGTTCTTCTCTTTCTTTTCATTGGTTCGGTGGTGGTTTCTACCACCCCGGACCCCTCAGTTCCATAGCTTACACACTGGCTCCGTTTTGCGGGACCGCTTCACGATGCGGCCTTCGCTCTCAGTTTTGGTTCGACTGGAATCACCAACAACTCCACCACAGCCATCCAGACGTTTACCGGGACAGGCGTAATCATGGGTGCGTCATCGTTTGTGAGTTCGGCAGCCGGTGGAACGCTGCAGTTCGACGGCACCAATTTTGATCTTACCACGTCCGCAAGCGCAGTAAACCGGACGTTGACCATCCAAGGGGCAGGCACCACCAATATCGTCGGTGCGATTAACAACGGCGGCACCGCAACTGCCGGTAAAGTCACCGTGACCTCCACCGGAACGACGACTCTGTCCGGCAACAACACCTACGACGGTCTCACCACCATGGACGCCGCAGGCGGCGTTCTGACACTCAGCGGCGACAACTCAGGTGCTGACGGCGGTGTCACGCTGACCGCGGGCACTTTGAACGTGAATAGCGCCAACGCGCTCGGGACCGGTGCGGTCTCCATCGCATCGTCTGCGGTTCTGGACAACACCAGCGGCGCGGCAATCATTAACCTCGGCAACAATCCGGTCACCCTCGGCACGAATACAACGGATGCGCTGATTTTCGGAACGGGTGCAAGCACCTCCATAAACAACCTCGATCTAGGCACCGGCGTCGTGACCGCCAGCAGCAGCCGCCTTCTGACCCTCGCCGGCACCGGCACCACCCTGACCATGGGGACCTTGAACGTCACGTCCACCGCCACGACTGGCAGGACTTTCACTTTTGATGGCCCCGGCAACACTGCGGTGCTGAGGGGGGTCAACATCGCACCATCATCGCCGAACGCCGTTACGGCTGCGCTCAAAGGATCCGCCGACCTCACGATCACGGGTGCCATCGTCAACGGCTCCGCGTTCGACAACGGCCTCAATCTCGACAGGGACGGCCTGACCAGTTTCTCAGGAACGAACAGCTACACCGGTGAAACGAAAATCTCCAGCGGCACCTTGAAGGTCTTCGGAGCATCGGCGCTTTCCAGTGGTTCGACTCTGACCAGCAGCACCAGCAATCTCAGCACCAGCACCCTCAACCTGGCTACAGCCGACAGCGGCTACACGATGAATCAGCTCAGCATCGCCGGCATCATGCGCATCACCGGCCCCATGGCGGGATCATCCACGCTCACCTTCACCGGCGGAGGTGGCATCGCAGGAACATTCAGCGGCAGAACGATCGATGTCGGAACGGGAACCACCGTTGTGATCAACGGTGCGGGATTTGATTTCATCGGGGCCACCGGACCTGATAACCGCAACACCAACTTCATCGTCAACGGTGCGTTGACCTTCAACGCGGTTGTCCAAGACAATGCCTCGGGCGACAGCGCCGGTTTTGTCGGCGGATTCACCAAGACTGGCTCAGGGGTTCTCACGCTTGCCGGCCCCAGCACTTATGGCGGCTCCACGAACGTCAGCGAAGGCACTCTTCTGGTGAACAACACGAAATCCGGCAGCGGCGGGATTTCCGTGGCCTTGGGTGCCACTCTTGGCGGCGCCGGCACCCTGAGCGGCTCGCTGAACGCCGCCGGCACCATCGCTCCCGGAAATGCGGGCGTGGGCACCCTCACCACCGCCTCGGCGACTCTAACGGGTAGTCTTGCGATTGAAGTGGACGGTGCTGCAGCGGACAAACTCGTTTCCACCGGATCGGTGGATCTCACCGGAGCCACTCTGACGGTCGCGCCGGTCGGCGCCGGCTTCACCGCGCCGCCCTATGTGATTGCCGAAGGTGCCAGCCTGACCGGGCCTTTCGCATCCGTGCCCCTCGGCTACAGTGTCTCCTATACCTCCACCCAGGCGATCCTCAGCCTGTCAGCTGCCAGTCCATACACCACCTGGGCAAATTCCTTCGGCCTCGAGAATCCATGGATCACGGTGGGAAATCCCGCTCTCAACGGAGAGCCTACTGCGGATCCGGACAACGATGGTGTGAACAACCAGGCAGAGTATGCTTTTGGCCTCACGCCCAACTCAGGCTCGTCGGTCAATCCCATCATTGTGCAGCTCAACAAGGGTACGGGACTCTTCACCTACACCCGCCGCTTGCAGTCGCTCACCACACTGACCTACGCCTACGAGTATTCGACCACGCTCAGCGGGGCGTGGATTCCCTTCACGCCGGATTCCACCACGCCCAGCGGTATCAGCCCGGTCGAACAGGTCATCGTCGATGTGCCCAACGCCCTGCTCACGAACGCGAAACTCTTTGTGCGCATCACCGCACAGTAAGCGTCTGCGGTTTTCCACAATGGCCCCTCCTCTGGAACCTCGGTTCCAGAGGAGGGAATTTTCAGCCACGGACTCTCAAACATCGCTCGTCGGCCCTTTTGACCATGACTCCACTCGTCTATCCATTCCGGTTTCGTTCCAGCCCGGTCCGTTCCTTGCTTTCGATCTTCGCCGCCGCCGCGGGATCGGCTCCCGGCATGAAGGCTGAAATGTCTGCCGGGGCGGATGCATTGCTGCGCTCGATTCCTTCCACGTTTGAATTCGCAGGCGCGCAATACGGGCGCTTGCTCGCCAGTGTGAAGGACGATCCGGAGATCCCCCGCACCTTCGAGAAGGGAAAGGTCGTCACCGTCGCACCCAAGGATTGGACGAGTGGTTTTTTCCCTGGCTCGCTCTGGTATCTTTACGAATTCACCCGTGATCCCAAATGGCTGGCCGCCGCCACCGGTTACACCTCGCGCCTTGAGGGTATCAAAAACTATCGCGGCAGCCATGATGTCGGATTCATCCTCGGGTGCAGTTATGGCAATGGCTGGCGCCTGACGAAGAATCCGGCATATCCCCCGGTCCTGCTCGACGGTGCGGCAAGTCTCGCCACGCGCTTCAATTCCCAGGTCGGACTGCTGCGCTCGTGGGATCATGGCAAGTGGGCCTATCCGGTCATCATCGACAACCTGATGAATCTGGAATTCCTCATGGCTGCCACGCGCGAGAGCGGGGACCAGCGCTTTCGGGAAATCGCGATCTCACACGCCGACAAGACACTGAAGAACCATTTCCGAGCCGATCACAGTAGCTACCATGTGGTGGACTACAATCCGCTGGACGGCGAGGTGCTGGCGAGGAAGACCCACCAGGGCGCGGCGGATGATTCCGCCTGGGCGCGCGGCCAGGTCTGGGCTCTTTACGGATATACCATGATGTTCCGCGAGACAGGCAACCCGCTCTATCTGGCGCAGGCCGTGAAGATCGCGGATTTTCTTCTCAACCATCCGCGTCTTCCGGCGGACAAGGTTCCTTACTGGGATTTCGACGCTCCTGACATCCCGGACGCTCCCCGCGACGCCTCGGCAGCTGCGGTGATGTCTTCCGCGCTGATTGAATTGAGCGACTTCACCGATGGCGAGCAGAGCCGCTCATTCCTTGCGCTTGCACGCCGGCAACTGCTGTCGCTTTCCTCTCCCGCCTACCTCGCGAAGAGCGGCGAAAACGGCAATTTCCTCCTCATGCACTGCGTGGGTCATCATCCCAAAGCCAGCGAGGTGGACGTGCCATTGAACTACGCTGACTATTACTTTCTCGAAGCCCTGCTGCGTTATCGAAAATTTTCCGAACACCCATGAAACCCATGACTTGCTATTCCTCACTTCTCGTCGCACTCACCTTCACGCTCGGCCTAGCAGGGATCCACGCCGGAGATACCAGGGCCCCGGAAGTCACTCCGCTCTCGATCCCGGGCAGCGAGCCGTTTGTGTTCCGCAAGGTGGGTGACAACGAGTTGCGCCTGCATGTTGTGAAACCCAATGGCTGGGCGGCAGCCAATGCAAGGCCTTGTTTGGTGAGTTTCTTCGGCGGCGGCTGGAACGGCGGAACACCGGAGAGCAGCATCCGCTGGGCGAAATGGGCTGCGGATCGCGCCATGGTTGGAATCGCACCGGACTACCGGACTCGTGATCGTCAGGGCGGCACCCCGGAAGACTGCGTCTCCGACGGCCGTGCCGCGCTCGCCTGGATCCGCGAGCATGCGGCCGGGTTGGGGATCGATCCCGGAAAAATCGTGGTTCTGGGAGCCTCTGCTGGTGGCCATGTCGCCGCCTGGACCGCAATCCCGGCGCCGGGCCCTGGCAAGGATGATCCCGCTCCAACATTGCAGCCTGCGGCCCTGATTCTCGTGAACCCCGTCACCGATACCAAGCTGGGCGGCTACGGCGGGCCCAAGCGCTTCGATAAAAGCGAGGAACGCGCGCTCGCCTGCTCCGTGACCGACCAGATGCCTGCCAAAATGCCGCCTTCCATCGTTTTCCACGCCACGGCCGACACCTCCGTGCCTTACGCCAACTCCGTCGCCTTCCGCGACAAACTGGCGGCTAACGGAAATCGCTGCGAGCTTATTACCTTCGAGGGACTCGGCCATTCCTACTACTCCAGCAAATTCGGCGATGCCGGGAAAGCCGCCTACACGCGGACGGCCGAAGAGATAAGCAAATTCCTCAAGAGTCTCGGGCTCATCCAATAGTCACTCAAAACCCGCGAACTGATTTCAAACCAACGATGGCTGCGCTTCAAATTTGCACCTTCCCCTGGCTCACGTGCCTCGGCATCTTAGCATCCGCCTCCAGTCTGGTTGTCGCCGAATCAAGCCTGCGTCTGTCCGATGGCTGGGGATATCACCAGGGTTCTCTCGGCAGCACCTGGGAAATCTGGCGCGGCGAGGCGGCGAGCGACAACGTGACCTGGACACCCGTCAACCTTCCGCATTGCTTCAACGCCCGCGACGCCGTGGATCCTGACACCCGCTACTATCAGGGACCGGGCTGGTATCGCAGACAGATCAAGGTCGCCAACCCATTCCCCAACGGCCGCACCCTGCTGCACTTCGACGGCGCAGGGCAATGGTCGGACGTTTATATCGGCATGGAAAAAGTCGGCGGCCATCTCGGTGGCTACGACGAATGGTCGGTGGACATCACCGACGCCGTTGCGAAACAAAAAAACAAGGATGCCATTCCCCTCGCCGTCCGCTGCGACAACTCGCGAGATGCCGAAACCATCCCGTCCGACCTCAGCGACTTCAACCGCTACGGCGGCATCTATCGCCATGTCACGCTTCATTGCGTGCCCGCCATTTCGCTCCAGCGGGTCCATATCGAACCGGTTCTATCAGCCGATGGCAAGGCCGGTGTCAAGCTGCGCGCCCGTTTGTCCAATCCTTCGGATCTAACGAATATGACGGAGCTGGTGATTGCAATCACGGACCCGTCCGGCATGGTCATTCACAGCGCGTCCCTGAATCTCGCGCCATGGACCGGTGACCGGGATATCGGCGTCTTCGAGATCACAAAGCCAGTGCTGTGGTCGCCGAAATCGCCCTCGCTCTACCGATGCGTCGTCACCTTGAAATCCAAACATGGCGAACAACAGGTGGCCGAGCGCTTCGGCTTGCGCACGGTCGAGTGGGTGAAAAACGGACCGTTCAAGCTCAACGGCGAGCGGTTGCTCCTGCGCGGGACCCACTATCATGAAGACCACGCCGGCACCGCCGCCGCCGTGCCGGACGAAGTCGTCCGCCAGACATTCCAGGCGATGAAGGACATGGGCGCGAATTTCGTCCGCCTCGGCCACCACCAGCAGGCACCGCTCGTTCTGGAGCTTTGCGATGAACTCGGCCTGCTCGTCTGGGAGGAAATCCCCTGGTGCCGCGGTGGTCTCGGTGGTGAGCGCTTCCAGAACCAGGCCCGCGACATGCTCCGCAACCTGATCGACCAACACTACAACCACCCCTCGGTCATCCTCTGGGGCCTCGGCAATGAAAACGACTGGCCCGGTGACTTCGAGAGATTCGACAAGCAAGCCATCCGCTCGTTCATGAGCGAACTCAACACGCTCGCCCATCAACTCGATCCCTCGCGCAAGACCTGCATCCGCCGCTGTGATTTCTGCAAGGACATCATCGATGTCTATTCGCCCAGTATCTGGGCCGGTTGGTACAGCGGCCGCTACAGCGAGTATCGGAAATCGACCGAGAAGGCAATCAAGGACACGCCCCATTTCTTCCACGCCGAATACGGCGGCGACAGTCACGCGGGCCGCCATTCGGAAAACCCCGAGAAGTTTCTAGCGGATGTAGCAACCGGCAAGGGAACGGCCGAAGTGGGCAAGGCTTACAAAGGCACTGGCGGCCCTGCGCGGCCCTCCAAGGACGGAGACTGGTCGGAGAGTTATATGGTCAACCTGTTCGACTGGCATCTCAAGGAGCAGGAACAAATGCCAAATCTCACCGGTGCCGCCCAGTGGATCTTCAAGGATTTCTCGACTCCCCTGCGTCCTGAAAACCCGGTTCCCCGCGTGAATCAGAAAGGCGTTGTCGAGCGCGACGGCACACCCAAGGAAAGTTATTACGTCTTCCAGAGTTATTGGGCGGAGAAACCGATGGTTCACATCTATGGCCACTCTTGGCCTGTCCGTTGGGGCCAGGCGGGTGAGAAAAAACTCGTGAAGGTGTTTTCGAACTGCCGCGAGGTGGAATTGTTCGTCAACGGCGTCTCGGCAGGCCTCAGGCAGCGCGACATCTCCAGCTTTCCCGCCGCCGGGCTGCGCTGGGAGGTGCTGCTGAACGAGGGAAGCAACACCCTGCGCGCGGTCGCAAGCTCGGACTCGGGTGATATCAGCGACGAGATCAAGTTCGGCTACCAAACCACCGCATGGGGCAAACCCGCGAAGCTCGAACTCAAGGAAATAGCCCGCGGCAATGGCACCGTCACCATCGAGGTCCGCGCGTTCGACGAGGCCGGCGTGCCCTGTCTGGACGCCGCGAACCTTGTCCGCTTCGGACTCACCGGAGACGGCCGCCTGCTGGACAACCTCGGCACCGCAGCAGGATCGCGCACGGTGCAATTGGCCAATGGCCGCGCCAGGATCACGATTCAATTCATTGGTCCTTCTGTCGTCGCCAGCGTTGCGAGCGCTGGACTCGAAACCACATTTCTCAACCTCAATTCCTCCAAATGAAACTCTATCCACTGCTGGCACTGCTGAGTCTCGCCACTGGATTTCCGGCGCGAGCGGCGGAAGCGCCACCACGATATGTGGGCATCCGGCCGAATGCGCTCGCGGAGACGAAATCGCGACTCGCGGATGGCGACACCCTGCTTCAGCCCGCGTTGAAACGACTGGTCCGGGACGCCGATTCCGCAATCAAGGAGAAACCACCCTCCGTGACGGACAAAACCACGGTTGCGCCCAGTGGCGATGTGCATGACTACATGACCGTCGCTCCTTATTTCTGGCCGGATCCCAACAAGGCGGGCGGACTTCCCTACATCCGCCATGATGGCAAGGTCAACCCCGAGACACGGGACGATGTGTTCGACCGGAAACGTCTCAGCCTGATGGCAGGTTCGGCGGAGACACTCGCCCTGGCCTATTATTTCACAGGCAAGGAGACTTATGCCGAACACGCGGCGAATTTTCTGCGGGTCTGGTTTCTCAATCCGACGACGCGGATGAACCCGAACCTGAACTTCGCCCAGGCGGTTCCCGGCAGGAACAACGGCCGCGCTACCGGCATCATCGAAGGCTGGAACCTGGTGGAAGCTGTGGATGCCGCGGGGCTTTTGGCCGGCTCACCCGCATGGACCCAAAATGACCGGGATGGCATGAAACAATGGGCGGAAGCCTATCTCGACTGGCTGCTTAGCAGCGAAAACGGGCTCGAAGAAGCAGCCACAAGCAACAATCACGGCACGTTTTATGATGCCCAGGTCATGCGTCTGGCATTGATTCTCAACCGCACGGATCTCGCGAAATCCGTCGCCGAGGCGGCCAAGATGAAGCGCATCGCCGCCCAGATCCAGCCGGACGGAAGCCAGCCATTGGAATTGAAGCGGACTTCCTCCATGGGTTACTCGCTTTTTAATCTCGAAGCCTTGGCTGCCCTGGCAATCATGGCGGATCAGGTGGGTGTGGACTTGTGGAACTATCAACTGCCGGATGGCCGGGGCATTCGCAAGGCATTGGATTTCCTCCTGCCATACCTCGGCGAGGGCGCGGAAAATTGGCCCCACAAACAGATCAAGGAAATCGATTGGACCGACTTCGCCGGATTGCTGCGGGAGGCGGGGGTGGCCTATCGGGATGGGAAATATCACAAAGCCCTGAACAGTCTTGGCGATCTGTCGCAGAAACGCATGCAATTGCTTCATCCCGCCCGGGTTCAGGATCCGGACGTCGGGGCGACCGATCGCCAGCGCATCCTCGGGGCGGCCAACGAGGCGCTCGCAATGTCCGAACTTTCCATCACCAGCTTTCGCGCCCTCTCGAGCGAGGGCGGACCTAACGATTTTCATTCGAATGGCGACTACTGGTGGCCGGACCCCGCCAAGCCCAACGGCCTGCCCTACATCCAGCGCGATGGTCAGACCAATCCCGGGAATTTCAACCAGCACCGGCTGTTGATCCGCCAACTGCGCGATGCGGTGGCGTCCTTGGGCGCTGCCTACACGATTACCGGCCTCGACCGCTACCCCGCGAAGTCCGCGGAGTTGCTCAAGGTGTTTTTCCTCGATCCTTCGACGCGGATGAACCCGCACCTGAACTATGCGCAGGCCATCCCCGGTGTCACGCCGGGCCGCGGTATCGGCATCATCGACACGCTTCACCTCATCGAGATCCCGGTGGCCATCGAAGCAATGGAGAAGTGCAAGGCGTTCCCCCCGGAAGTGGCGCGTGGCATGAGACAATGGTTTGCCGATTATCTCAACTGGATGATCACCAGCAGCAACGGCCGGGACGAGGCCGCTGCGAAGAACAATCATGCCGTGGCCTTCTGGTTGCAGGCCGCGGTTTTCGCCCGTTTCACCGGAAACGAAAAGTGCCTCGCCGAGTGCCGCCGCCGGTTCAAGGAGGTGCTGATTCCGGAACAAATGGCTCCCGACGGCAGCTTTCCCGCCGAGCTTGCGCGCACCAAGCCGTATGCCTATTCGATTTTCCAATTTGATAACATGGCGGCGCTTTGCCACGTCCTGTCCAATCCGGGTGACGATCTCTGGAGCTTCGAACTCCCCGACGGCCGCGGCATGCGACGGGCGGCAGGATTTATCAGTCCCTATCTCGCAGACAAGTCGAAGTGGCCCCACAAGCCGGACGTGCAGGCGTGGGACGGTTGGCCGTCGCGGCAACCCGGTCTGCTATTCGCCGGACTCGCGCTTGGTGACCGCCGCTACTTTGACATCTGGATGAAGCTGCCGCCCGACCCTATGGATCAGGAAGTCCGGCGGAACATCGCCATCACCCAGCCCTTGCTGTGGATGTGGTAGGTCTGCCCGCCTGTCCCCGGAAACCCATGAGCCGCCGCAAGCCTTTCGCCCGCTTTCTGCCCGCGTTTCTCGCCGTCCTGCAATGCGGGACCATCATCATCCGCGCGCAGGTGGCTGACAGCACGTGGGTCTTCCCTTCCGCGTCGGGAAACCTGCTCTATCAACTCGACGAACGCGGCCAACGGATCGCCGATTTTTCTAACTGCGGCTACCGTGGTGGAACTGAAGCCCTGCCGAATGTCCAGGCATCGATCGATCAAAGCCGGTGGGTGATGTTAGATCCTGACGCCGACGCCATTGATGACACCGCGCGCATCCAGGCCGCCGTCGATACGGTGTCCGCCCTGACGCGGGATTCAAACGGCTGGCGCGGCGTGGTCTTCTTCAATGCGGGGGAATATGAAGTGGCCGGCTCGATCTCTGTTGCCGCCAGCGGCGTGGTTCTGAAAGGTGCGGGCGATGATCCCGCCACCGGATCCCGGCTGCGGGCGACCGGGACGACACAGGACACGATGATCGATATCTCCGGCACAGGAAGCCGGTCCACCGTCGCTGGAACCGTTCATGCCCTCACCCAGACCATGGTGCCCGCCGGAGCGCGCTCGTTTGAAGTGGATTCCACCTCCGGCCTGGCCGTCGGCGACTCCGTCATCGTCTATCGACCCGGCAACGCCGCGTTCATTGCCGCCATCGACATGGACAAGCTCACCAATCCGTGGACAGCCACCACCACCGCGCTGTCGTTCGACCGGACGATCACCCGCATCGACGGCAACTGGATCACCGTGGATGCCCCGCTCACGCAAAGCATCGAGACGCAGTATGGCGGGGCGCAGATCTGGAAATACACATGGAGCGGGCGCATCGAGCAGGTCGGAGTCGAGAACATCTACGGTTTTTCCGATTACAACCCCGCCGTCATTGACGAGCAGTATGGGCAGGTGGATGAGGACCACGCCTGGATTTTTATCGGCATGGAAAACGTCCGGAACGCGTGGGCCAGGGATATCACCGCGCAATATTTCGGTGACTCCGCGGTTCTCCTCGGCGCGGGCGCGAAATGGGTGACCGTGGCGGATTCGCAATCCCTCACCCCCATTTCCCAGATCACCGGCAGCCGCCGCTACTCGTTCCACAACGATGACGCCGAGCTCACGCTTTTCCTGAACAACAACACCACCAAAGGCCGCCATGATTTCGTCTTCGGCTCGGTGACACCCGGACCTAACGCCTTCGTCCATTGCACCGCCCTCCAAAACTATGTGGACGTGGGGCCCCACCTGAGATGGTCGGTCGGCGGCCTGTTCGACAACGTCCGCACTCAATATCAGGAAATCAATGCCCAGAATCGCGGCAACAATTCGTCCGGCCACGGCTGGACCGGCGCCTACATGGCGTTTTGGAACACCACCTCTCCCCAATACGGATTCCGCGTCAGGAATCCGCCCACCGCCCGCAACTGGCTCGTCGGATCCATCGGCACCATCATTTCCAGCAGTGACAGCGGGCTCTCGAATCCATCGTTGAGCGCCGCGGGCATCGCCGATCCTGCCGGAACATACGACAGCAGCGGGCCACCCGGCACCGGTGCGAATGTCTATCCGCAGAGCCTCTACTTCGGCCAGCTTCAGCAGCGCTTGAAGTGGGTGGATTCGGAATTCCGCGAGGCATGGCTCGGGGACATCGATCAATTCGCCGGCCCCGCCCAAGCCGCGAACTGCGACGCTGCCTGGCTGTCGGCCGTGCAGACACTCGGCGCGGCGGATGCGAATTTCGACGATCTCACGGGAAACCGTCATACGGCCTTCACCTTTGATCTCAATCCGGACGCCCGCGATACGATCGTCGCGGCATCGCTCACCCTCAGCATGCGCGCGATTGGACACGCATCGAGCAGCGATTTGCTCTACCTCGACAGCGTGGCCAACAGCCAGACCTTCTCCAGCCTCGGATGGACGCCCGTGGCCAACTCCGGATCCACCGTCCGCACCTTGGAAATCAGTCCGGCCCTTCTAGCGGACGGACAGCTCGATGTGGCGCTCGGAACCAGGAGCGTGGTGGATTTCGCGGTGCTCCACTATCAGGTGAGGAAATCCCACCCGGACACAGTCAGCACCTTCGTCACCCTCACCCCGGAGGCCGATGCTTTCGTCCAGGGTGGTGCCAACTCCGCGGTCAACACCGGCACCTCGTCCAGCCTTCAGACCCGCAACATCACCACCGGGGATTCCAACTTTGAAACCTATCTCCGCTGGAATCTCAGCAGCGTTCTCGGAAGCAACACCGGCACGCTCGTCAGCGCCAAGGTCCGCCTCGCCGGCACGGTCACCGGCCAGACGGGAAACCAAAACACCGCCGCCCTCGTCACCGGTGACACGTGGGGGGAAACCACCATCACGTTCTCTAACAAGCCGTCATCCGGAAAACCCTTCGCCCAGTGGCTCCCGGTCACCGGTCAGGCCGTCGAGTTTGATGTGACCTCTCTCATCAGCGACAGCCTCGCGGGCGACGCGAAAATTTCGCTGCGGATCCAATCCGCTGGCGACTACGGAACCAATGGCGGCGTTTCCTATGCCTCCCGCGAGAATGAGGTCGCCGCGAACCACCCGCAACTCATCCTCACCTACGAGCTCAAGTCCGTGCAGGAATTCACCAGCTCCGGCACCTGGACGTGCCCGGCCAACGTCACCTCGGTGCGGGTCGAATGCTGGGGCGGGGGAGGTGGCGGCGGC
>JBGSUP010000015.1:0-2013 GCA_041753485.1 Akkermansiaceae bacterium | reverse complement strand
GAAGGCACCGGCGACCGGGTTGAGCGAGGTGGCGTCCGAGACTTCTCCGGTGATCACGCAGTTGCCGGCGACGTTGCCAACTCCCGGCAGGAAGCCGGGCATCGCGGTCGGCATGCCGTCAGGCGGCACGAGCGGGGCGTTTTCATCAAGAGGAGCCGGTTGCCAGCTCTCCGCGGGGGCTTGCTGGATTGCGAGTGCGGGAGCGCGCCGGGTCGTTGGTTGCCATGCCTCGGCCCAGCCTCCATGGGCAGGGCGCGTTGCCAAAAAAGGGGTGGTGGGGCGGGGGGACACCCACACGAAAGGATTCGAAACCAACGGTTTCGGTGCGAAATGTGACAGCGGAACCGCTGGTTCGGCAGTCAGTGCAAGGGGTTGCAGCGTGAGCGAGATCAGCAACAGGGCGGCGGTCATGCGGTGCCGCCGCGCCACGCGGAAATCCAGGCCGGAACCTGCGGAAACCAGTTCAGGAGAAGGGAGAGTGATGGAGCGGGGACCCATGACGGCAAGTGCGCCGCATCCGTAAGAGGCGACAGCCGCCACGAGGTAATCGGAGGGAGAATGCCTCCAAAGTCGCGCTTGGTGACGAAATCGTCACTCCGCCTGCGAATGGCGGTTTCAGCGGGATGAGGGAGCGGGTGCTGGTCGCTCCTCGGGATCGGGCTCGAGCACCCCCTGGATTTCGTGGATGATGCCGTTGGCGGCCCGGATGTCGAAACGCGTGATTGGAGCGTTGCGGTTGATGGCGATTTTGCCCGGTGTGACCCAGATTCTGAGGTATTGACTGCCGAGGGTGTGCGCGCCGGGGACTTTCATCAACTGGTCCCGATCCAAGGCCATGCCTGTCACGAAATGGTAGTGGATCCAGCGGATGACGGATTTGTCCTTGGGATTTTTCTCTAGCAGGTTGCGCAACTCTTCCGGGCTTGCACTGATGGCCTCGTCACTGGGAGCGAAGCAGGTGAAGGGACCCTCCGCTTCGAGGGTTTCAACCAACCCGGATGCTTCGATCGAAGCGGCAAATTTCTTGAACCCGGCCGCGGCGAGCGCCTGGGGCATCTTGAGGGCCGATGTGTCTGGCGCTTTTTCCTCCGCGGAAAGCGCGCAATCCGGGAGGAAAATGCCGGCAAGCGCGATGCCGCACAGGATGGATGACAGGCACAATCTTGGGAAATGCTTCATGCGGAAGTCCCTCGCTTTCACGGCGGGTTTCCGCCAAGGGAATCGTGCGACAAATTCGTCACAGTCACCCGGAGGCACCAACTTGCGATGCTGCCGCAGGCGGGCCGACTCTCTTTCTTCAGTTGACGCTTCACCTCACTGGAGGTGGACAAGGCAAGGGACCGGGGTAATTTCCAGCAGTGGGATTTGAAAACTGGCTGGAGGAATAGCAGGATTAGACGATGCTCACTCCGATGGAACGCTCGGAGAAAAAATCAATTTCACCATGGGAAACCAGCACCATGGTTCAGTCCGCCCCCCTTGTCTGCGCCATGAAACTTCAAACTCCCCTTTTTTACTTGTCAGCGAACCGGCAACCATGTCACCATCAAGTCAACGAATTCGCACTATCTTCTGTTGATAGTAACCATGATTGATATCAGTTTTCCCGATGGAGTCTTCCGACACTCATTTGTTGAACCCTGCATCGCTGGATCCATATGACCAGCTTCCCTATAATTCGAAGGCCATACCACAGGCCCACCCCAGCAAGCTTGCGGCTGTGGCTCGAATTTATGGCTTTCAAGCAGGGGACCCGTCCACTTGTCGTCTGCTTGACGTGGGTTGCGCGGATGGGGCGCACCTATTGCCGTTGGCGTTGGAATTTACCGATGCGGAATTCGTGGGGGTGGATCTTTCCGCCGAGCAGGTCGCCCTGAAGCGGTCCCGCAAAACGGAGCCAGTGTGTAAGCTATGGAACTGAGGGGTCCGGGGTGGTAGAAACCACCACCGAACCAATGAAAAGAAAGAGAAGAACACACAGTGCCGAGTTCAAGGCCCGCGTGGCCCTGGAAG
>JBGSUP010000014.1:0-4991 GCA_041753485.1 Akkermansiaceae bacterium | reverse complement strand
GCTCGATGTGCAGTTCGACGTAGCCCAGCACACCTTCCTTTTCATAACGGATCGGCGCGGCACCATCACGCAGGCCGTCGCGTTCGATCGCTTCAGCGATGGAAATTCCCGAAGCATCTCTAACAGCCATGGTGGCGGTATCCAGCGGACCGGTGACCGCGCGCGAGCCGAGGTAGGTGCTCTGGAAGCGAATGCCCTCTTCATCGGAAAAACCGAGCACATGGACGGGAAATGGCAGGGTGAATTCTTTTGCGGAGAGTGTCTCCAGCGCGGCGAGCGCGGAAATGATGCCGAGGGCACCATCGTAGCGTCCGGCATCAATGACCGTATCAAGGTGCGAACCTAACAGAAGCGGGCGCGCGTCGGGGCGCGCTCCGGGCAGGATTCCGCGGACGGTGCCGTCGGCGGCCTGGCAGCACTCCATGCCGAGCTCCGCCATCCAATCGAGCACGAGTGCGGCGGCTCGCAGATTCGCCGGAGAAAGGAAGGTGCGGACGAGATGTGCCGGACTGTCGGATACGCGGCCGAGAGTCTCGATGCGGCACAAAGCCTTCTGGACGGATGCTGACATGGAGATGGATCAGCTCCCGCGATAAGTCGAATAGGACCAGGGTGAGACCAACAAGGGAATGTGATAGGATTGCCCGGCGCTGGTGTGGAAATCGATGGGAATCTCGTCGAGAAACGGAGAGTCCACACCTCGTGCGTGGAAGTATTGGCCGACGGAGAAAATCAGCCTGTAGAGGCCGGGTTCCGGATTTCTGAGGAGAGGTTGATCGCAACGGCCATCGGGATTGGTGAGGGTTTCCACAATGACTCCACCATCCTTGACCAGGCGGATGCGGACACCGGCGGCAGGCCTGCCAGCCGAGGTATCCAGCACGTGGGTCGTGATCTTTTCCATCCCATCTGATTAGCAGAAAGCGGGCCGCCGGGCAAGGATTGAGAAAAACGATTCGTTTTTGGAACATGCCCTGCTAGGGTCAGCCGATGATCGAGCAGTGCCATCCTGATGATTTTCCCGAGGCACCCTTGCCAATGGGAGCGGCTCAGGTGCGACTTACGATGGTCTTGCAGGATGAGCAGCCTGGCGGCGTCTTGCGCCCGAGATGCTTGATCGGACTGGCGCGCGAGGTTGGCTGGAATGGCTATGCCATGCGATGCGTTTCGGCGAATTGACAGCGCCTTCCTTCACAGGCACGCTCTGAGTTCCACAGCAGAAAGAAACCATGAACATTCCCGAACGCATTCTAATGGGACCCGGTCCCAGCACCGTCCCCCAACGCATCCTCCGCGCGCTCGGCTCACCGACGCTGGGCCACCTCGATCCCCGCTACATCGAGATCATGGACGAGACCTGCGTGATGTTGCGAGAGGTGTTCCAAACGAAGAACGCGCTTACCTTCCCCGTCTCCGCCACCGGCATGGCAGGCATGGAGTGTGTGGTGACCAATCTGATGGAACACGGCGACGAGGTAATTGTATGCGTGAACGGCGTCTTCGGCACCCGAATGGTGGACGTGATGCAGCGCGCCGGTGTCACGGTGCACCGGCTGGATGTCGAGTGGGGCCGGATTTTCCCCGATGAAATGATCGCCGAGGCTGTCGCGAACCATCCGAAGGCCAAGGCGCTCGCGATCGTTCATGCCGAGACATCCACGGGTGCCCACCAACCGCTGGAGGCGATTTCCAAGATCGTCCATGACAGCGGCATGCTCTTCATCGTGGACGCGGTGACCTCGCTCGCAGGACACGCGCTGAAGGTCGATGACTGGGGGATCGATGCGATTTACTCGGGCACCCAGAAGTGCCTGTCCTGCCCGCCGGGTTTGTCGCCCGTGTCATTCTCAGCAGCGGCGGTTGAAGTCATCGAAGCGCGGAAAACCAAAGTGCAGAGTTGGTATTTCGACGTCACGATGTTGAAGGATTACTACAAGGGCAGCGGCAAGCGCGCATATCACCACACCGCTCCGGTCAATATGATCTATGCGCTGCGCGAGGCGCTCGCGATCGTGCTGGAGGAGGGACTGGAGGCGCGGATCGAGCGGCACGCCCGGCTGCACCTGCGGCTGCGTGCGGGTCTGGAGGCAATGGGCATTTCCTACGTCCCGGAAAAATCGCTGCACACGTTGAACTGCATCCATATTCCCGACGGGGTGGACGATGCGGCTGTGCGCGGAAATCTGTTGGAAACCTATGGCATCGAGATCGGAAGCGGGCTTGGCCCGTTCGCGGGCAAGGCGTGGCGCATCGGCCTGATGGGCCACTCCGCTTCGCAGGCGAATGTGGACCTGGTGCTCGCCGCATTGAAGGACTTGATCGCTTAGACAAGCGCTTCAGGCGAGCGCCTTGGAAACATACGGGATGACGTCGTCGAGCGTATTGGCGACGACAAAATCCCCGCGCTCGCAAAGTCCGTCGAGCAGATCAATGAGTGGATCCCAGAAGCCGATGCCCGATGGATTCTGTCGGTTGAAGATGACGACGGGTTTGTCGGTCAAGAGCGGGTTTTTCTGATTTTTGAAGATCATCAGCGCAAGCAGTTCCTGGAAGGTTCCGGCACCGCCGGGGAAGATGACGAAGGCGTCCGAGTTTTCGATCATCACCTCCATACGGGTGTAGATGTCGCCCCTCAGCCAGAAACGCGAGAGGCCTTCGGGAAGTCCCTCAAGCTCGATGATGTGCGGGACATTCGAGCCGGCGGCCCATCCTCCGGCAGCGACGGTGCCGCGCACGACAGCTCCCATGATGCCGCATTTTCCGGCGCCGGAAACGCAGCCGAGTTTGTTCAGGGCAAGAAGCCTTCCGAGTGCCTCACCATCCTCAAGATAGGCTGGATCCTCAAGGCTCGCGGAGCAGAACACACAGATGTTTCCGAGATTGGTGGCGGGTGGCGGGACGTCCGCAACGGGAGGCATCTCCGCGTCGATCCGTTCGCGCCCGGCATCCGGCAGGCCGTTGGAACGGGCGGCCTCCAGGCAATCCAGCACCGCCTCGGGAGTGTTTGCGGCAAGAAGAAACTCGCGATAATCCTGTTTGACGGTGCCCATCCGGTTGAGATGGGAAATCACGGCGAAAAAGTAGTTCCAAGAGGCGTCCGTATTGAGAATGACGGTGGGTTTGCCGACAAGATTGCGGTCCAGCGTCTGATAGCCGACGAAGATGGATACCGCCTTGAACATGTCCTCCAGCGAGGGATTCGGGGTGAAGACAAAAGCGTTGGACTCGATAATCTTCTTCTCGATGTTGGAAAGCGTGATGCGCTGGTCGCCATTGGAGTTGTAGATGTTCCAGCCCGCGTTGTAGAGCAGGTAGAGGAGTTTGGCGCGGCCGGAGCGGCTGGGGTCGGCCTCACCGAGGACGGTTCCCGATAGACGGACGGTAGACGTGTTTGGCATGGTTTGTTAGAAGGATCGGAAGGATTTGGCTCGGAAGCTGCTCGGAGAAAGCCAGAATCGTGCCGAAATGAACCATTTTCTGAAAGCGGCCATTGATGAAGCGATAATCGGACTCTCTGAGGGAGGCATCCCGATTGGAAGCGTGCTCGTTCACCAGGGCCGGGTCATCGGCCGCGGGCACAACCGCCGGATCCAGAGTGGCAGTCCGACGCTCCACGGCGAGATGGACGCCCTCGAGAATGCCGGCCGCCAGCCCGCAGCGGTCTATCGCGAGTGTGAGATTTACACCACGCTCTCCCCGTGTTCGATGTGCACTGGAGCGATCCTGCTCTATGGCATTCCGAAAGTGATCGTCGGTGAAAACCGCACTTTCATGGGCGAGGAGGAACTGCTGCGCAGCCGCGGTGTTGAAGTGGAGGTCTTGCAGAATCCGGAATGCATCCGCATGATGGAGGATTTCATCCGGGAGAAACCGGCGGTGTGGAACGAGGACATCGGCGAATAGGTGGCTTGCCGCTGGGTGGTTCCGCCGCCAACAAACCGCCGCTTCTTCTTTATATCCGAATCTGCGTATATAACCACGAACTGGCTCTCCATCGGCGGAGAAGCCACCGGCCAAGGCGCCGCCATCATCTCCACCATGGTCGAATGCGCCAAACGCCACGGCCACAATCCCGAAACTCGGCTCACCGATGTGCTCGAACGCCTGCCCGGCCTGGGGCGGAGAACGTCGTCAGCGACACGCACACCTGTGTATTCGACCTATGCTTCCGGAGCCAGTCGTCTCCGAAGCTCTTCCGTTGGCGCATAAGGCCGACCCTATCGATGGATTTCTAAGCCCCCACGGTCTGATTTCACTGTCATGCGGAAATTCCGACCCGCAGATCCCGCATGCTCCACAAGAGTCCGGCGGCGGCTTGACCGCTGCCTCGCATGCGCCGCGCACCGTCCTTGCGCTTCGTACCAAAGCGCTCCCGGGCCGACCCAAACGCCGCATTGACAAACTCACGGCTGCCAAGCACCGCCCCGTCGGTGAAATACCTCACCCGGCATCGCAGCATCCGCCCGAACGGAATCTCACCCATCCGCTTTTTCTCCGCCTCCATCAGGCGCTGTTTCTCCTCATCCAGCTGTTCTTTGCTCAGCCCCTTGCGCTTCACGGTCTTCTTCATCGCCCCGCTTTGTTCCACCCGCTCTTCAACCCGTTCTCCAGCACCCGCCATCAGGATTTTCCGATATTCCAATGCCACATCCTTGCTCCACAACGCCGCATCCGCCGCCACTCCCCGGTGCGCCCTCATCGCACGCACCAGACCCGCCCGCGCCTTCCTGCCATTGCCCTTTGGCCCGCCACCGATCGCCTCGCCATAACTGCTCCAGCGGTATTCCTCCGGGTTCTTCACCATTCCCGCCCTCACGGGATTCAGGTCGATATACGCCGCCATCGTCTTCGCCGCCACGCCATCCTCCACGATCACGCTTTTGAAACGATCCTCCCACAGGTGTCCCTTGCGCTTGGTCTTCCGGTTGTGCCACAGCGTGAAGCGTTGCAGGAATCCCTGCATGAACTGGGACAAATCATGCATCCGCCAG
>JBGSUP010000013.1:0-5592 GCA_041753485.1 Akkermansiaceae bacterium | reverse complement strand
TAGGTCGCACCACCGACGCGGCGGGATTTCACTTCCACGCGTGGCTTGGAATTTTCCACCGCGCGGGTGATGACTTCCAGCGGATCGACGGTGTCGATTCCTTCGTTGGCGCGGTCGATCGCGGCGTAAACGATGCGTTGTGCGAGGGAGCGCTTGCCATCGGTCATCACCTTGCTGATGAGGTGGCCGACGAGGGCGCTGTCGTAACGGGGATCGCGGCGATCCGGCTTTTCAAAAACTCGCTTGCGGCGTGGCATGGCGTTGAGTGGGTAAAGGTTCGGCGTTGAAAATTACTTCTTCTTGGCGGGAGCGGCGGCGGCACCCGGTTTCGGGCGTTTGGCACCGTATTTCGAACGGGATTGACGGCGCTTGTCCACTCCGAGGGTGTCGAGCGAACCACGGACGATGTGGTAGCGGACACCCGGAAGGTCCTTCACCCGGCCACCGCGAACGAGCACGATCGAGTGTTCCTGGAGGTTGTGGCCTTCACCGCCGATGTAGGCGATGACTTCGAATCCGTTGGTAAGGCGCACTTTGGCCACTTTACGGAGAGCCGAGTTCGGCTTCTTGGGCGTGCGGGTCATCACTTGAAGACAAACTCCGCGGCGCTGTGGACAGTTCACAAGTGCGGGTGACTTCGACTTTTCGGCCGGAGTGTGGCGTCCCTTGCGAACGAGCTGATTGATGGTCGGCATGATTTCCTGCGTGGTTCTGGTTTTGCATGGGTGCAAACCGGCGCGACGACAAGGAGACCCTTGCTGAAGCTTTTTTCCGGAGCTGCACCCGATAAATTTTCCCAATGTAAAATGATCCACCACTTATGGGTAAAGTCGGCGGGTCGTGTTGCGGGGGCGGCGAATCTAGGCAGCGAAGAGAACCTGACAAGCCCTATTTTGCTTTTTCTTGGAATTTTCCCCGCAATCTGCCGAAACCCGCCAGTGATTTTAGAAATTCCGGGGCAGGAGACCGTTTTGAGCGGTTGTTTCCCGTCGGAATGCACTTCGAACGATAAAATCGTGGCTGCCCGCGAGGCTTCATGACACGATCCCGGCCCGACCGAACCGCTGTGGCTGCTCCGCTTCCCGACTCACCGCCCGAGGGCATCGCCCTGTTTGATCTCGACGGCACCTTGCTGGCTTGGGACTGCCAGTTGTTGTTCCGGCATTTTGTCATGCGGCGGGAACCGTGGAGGATCGTTTTCCTGCCTGTCTTTCTGGCGTTCCTGCCGCTGGCGGGGCTGCTCGGAGCGGGTCGCCTGAAGCGGGTTTTCCTGAGTTTCTTGTGGTGGATGCAGCCGGAGAAACTCGCGAAATACTCCCGAGACTTCGCCACATCCCTGATGCCGGCAATCTACCCGGAGATGCGCGATGAACTCGAACGCCGGCGGGCCGCCGGGGATTTCCTGATTCTCGCATCCGCCAGCCCCGAGTTTTACGTTGCGGAAATCGGTCGGGAACTCGGCTTCCATCTGACACTCGGCACCGTGGTGGAAACCGGGCCGTTTTTCCCCCCTTTGGTAAATCACAAAGGCGCGGCGAAGGTCGCTCGCCTGAAACACGAACTCCCCGCCGCCTATTTTAAAAATGGTGCTCTCCGCCATTGTCACGGTTTCACCGACAGCTGCGCGGACCTGCCAATGCTTGAACTCTGCCAGGCGGCCACCGTGGTGAATCCCTCACCGCGGCTCACGGCGCTCGCCCAACAATCGGACTGGCAGATCGTCCGACCGGCACGCCCGTGGCGCAGCCGCCTCGGCTTCACCCTGCGGGTGCTCGCGCTCTTGACCGGTCTCGGCCGCGACCCGGCCGGGCTCACAACGCGACCCGGAAAAAATCGCGCATGACCTCGCGGTAAACGTCGCGCTTGAACTCCGGCAGCCATTCAAGGTCGAACTCCTCGGGTGGAATCCAGCGGTAAGCGCGGAATTCGCGGGCTTTTTGATCCACATTCACCGCCGGGGCACCCTGCTTCAGATGACAGAGGAAATACGTCTGCTCCTGACCGTGGCTGCCGTGCTTGCGGAGTTTCTTCCCCCGTGCCCCCTGAGGATAAAGATAGCGGTAGCCCTCGCGACGGTCGATCACCTCGTAATGCCGTGGCTCCAGCCCCACTTCCTCACGAACTTCGCGAAACAAAGCCTGCTCGGCTGTCTCGCCGGAATCCACCCCGCCTTGCGGAAATTGCCACGCTCCGGGAATCGTCGCCCGCTCGCAAATCAGCAGGCTTCCCGCCGGATTGAGGATCAGCGCGGCGACGTTGGCGCGGTAGCGAACCATGCGTGGAGTCTGCAATTCCCTCCGATTTCTGGCAATACTTAACTTTTCCGAATCTTTGCGCCGGATGCTGGCCAAGCACCCGAAGATCTGCCATCTTCACCCCATGTGGAACAAACCCCTGCTCGCTCTGTCCTTGGCTTCCTTGATGGCCGCCATCCCAGCCGCTGCCCAGACCCCGTCGATCACGCCCGCCGATGCGCAGAAAACCCAGGATGCGCCGCAGGCCAACCGCTTCTGGCAGGCCACACTGCCCGGCGGCCATTACATGGTGGCGCTCGACCGCATCTCGGCGGTCAGCCGCCACCGCTACGTGCTCGATGGCACGGTGATCGTCGATGAAGTCGTCATCGATGCCCTCGGCCAGGCACTGGCGCGATTTTACTTCATCGCCCCCATCACCGACGCCGCCACCGGCAGTGCCGCAGGCGCGGCCGCCACCCGTCTCGCCGAGCGCGGCACCGAGTTGCTCGACAAAGCAGCCCGCACCGCCGGCACCGATGTCCATCAGATGGTCATCAAAAAATTTCCTGAAACCACCCACGCCCGCACCATCGAATACCGCCTGCTTTCCGCTGAAGAACTCACCGCGCTCCACAACAGCATTCGCACGGCCTGGGAGAGCGGCAAGGGCCGGAAGTTTGCCATCAAGTAGTGCGGATCTCCCGGCGGCAGCGCCTACCTGGCGCTTCGTGCTCTTTTTCGCTGCTCTTGGGTTTCATCCATTCCTTTCCGTGGCAACCCGCGATGTCTGTGCCCTCTTCTCTCTGAAAAAAGCCGCTGGCCCTTGCGGACCGGTGGTAGTGTTTCACAAGTCACCGTTCTGATTCCGTCTCCTGCAGGAGTGAATCAGGCCGTTAAGCGATCTCCGGGTGCTTGTGCATGACTTCACATGGGTTGGTTCGCGGCACCGCGCACAAATTTCCGGCGGGATAGTGCTTCCACTCCGCCGCCGTTTCGTTAGCCTTCCCGTAATTCATGACGCCCCTCCAGAAGATCCTCGCCGCCTACCGCGCCACCTCCCAGACCGAACGCGAAAAGGGCACCTACTTCGAGGAACTCATCCGCACCTACTTCCGCTTCGAGCCGAGTTATGCCGATCTCTACTCCGATGTCTGGCTTTTCGCGGACTGGGCGAAGGCCCATGGCTTCTCCGCCAAGGACACCGGCATCGACCTCGTCGCCAAGACCCACGGCACCGAGGAATTCCACGCCATCCAGTGCAAATGCTATGCCGAGGACTACCGCGTCCGAAAAACCGACATCGATTCCTTCTTCACCGCTTCCGGCCAAGCGCCCTTCACGCAGCGCATCATCGTCACCACCACCAACGACTGGTCCGAGAACGCCGAAAACTCCCTCGTCGGCCAGACCCCGCCAGTCTATAAAATCGACCTGCAAGCTCTCGAAGACTCGCAGATCGACTGGGCGAAATACCAACCCAGCGCCGCCGCCGCGCTCAAGCCCAAGAAGGAACTCCGCAAGCACCAGGGTAGCGCCAAGACCAATGTCCTGCTAGGCTTCAAGTCCGCCGACCGCGGCAAGCTCATCATGGCCTGCGGCACCGGGAAAACCTTCACCTCCCTCAAGATCGCCGAGGATGTGGCCGGGCCGGGGAAAATCACCCTCTTCCTCGTCCCCAGCCTGAACCTGCTTTCCCAGACGCTCACCGAGTGGACGCAGGAAAGTGCCGTGCCGCTCCATTCCTTCGCCGTCTGCTCAGATGTCGAGGTCGGCAAGAAGCGCAGCAAGGACGAAGACATCGTGGAAACCTTCGCCCACGAACTCCGCTACCCCGCCACCACCGATGCCAAGCGCCTCGCCCACGAGCTGAAGAAACGCCACGACGCCCAGCACATGAGCGTCATCTTCTCCACCTATCACTCGCTCGATGTCATCAGCCGCGCCCAGCACCTCTACGGCCTGCCGGAAATCGACCTTGTGATCTGCGATGAAGCCCACCGCACCACCGGAGCCACCTTCGAGAGCGATGACGAATCCAACTTCGTCAAAATCCACGACAACGAATTCATCAAGGCCGCCAAGCGCCTCTACATGACGGCCACCCCGCGCATCTATGCGGATTCCGCCAAGGCCACCGCCGAGAAGGACAACGTCGCCATCTGCTCGATGGACGATGAGACGCTCTTCGGCAAACAATTCCACGTCATCACCTTCTCCGAGGCCGTGGAGCTGAAACTCCTCACCGATTACAAGGTGCTCGTCCTCACCATCGACGAAGCCCACGTCTCCTCCCGCATTCAGGGCCTGCTCAAGGATGAGAACAACCAGCTCAAGGTGGACGATGCCGCCCGCATCATCGGTTGTTGGAAGGCGCTGGCGAAACAAGGCCTCGCCGACGACCTCAGCCACGATCCCGATCCCATGAAACGCGCCGTCGCCTTCTGCCAGGTGATCGAGCGCCACAAGGGCGGCAAGGTCCACAAGGTTTCCTCCAAGCAGATCGCATCCATGTTCTCCGCCGTGGTGAAAGCCTATCAGGAACAGGAGGACTCGGACAACCACCTGCTCTGCGAAGCCGCCCACGTGGACGGCACCATGAACGCCGCCGAGAAAGAGGAAAAACTCAACTGGCTCAAAGCCGCCATCCCGGAAAACACCTGCCGCATCCTCTCCAATGTCCGCTGCCTCTCCGAAGGCGTGGATGTCCCGGCGCTCGATGCCGTGCTCTTCCTCACCCCGCGGAATTCCCAAGTGGACGTCGTCCAGTCCGTCGGCCGCGTGATGCGCCGCACGCCGGATGGGAAGAAGAAACTCGGTTACGTCATCCTCCCCGTCGTCATCCCCGCCGGGATGGAACCGCACGAGGCGCTCAATGACAACAAGGTCTATAAAGTCGTGTGGGACGTGCTCCAGGCCCTGCGCTCCCATGACGACCGCTTCGACGCCATGATCAACAAGCTCGATCTCATCGGCAGCGATCACCGCAAGATGGAAGTCATCGCCATCACCGATTCCATCCAGAAAAAAGCCGCCAAATCCTCCGGCACTACCAACGGCAAGGCCGGGAAAAACGAATTCTCCATCGGCTCGCCGGAGAGCCCCGTGGTCAAGGAAACCCAGGCCGAACTCCAGTTCCGCGTCGGCGAACTGGAACGCGCGCTCTACGCCAAGGTCGTGAAAAAATGTGGCAACCGCAGCCACTGGGAAGACTGGGCCAACGACATCGCCAAGATCGCCAACACCCACATCTCCCGCATCACCCAGATCGTCAAAGGGGGCGCGGGCGTCCCGCCCGCGTCTTCAAACGGGAGCGTGGGCGTCTCGCCCGCATCTTCATCCGATGCAGAGAAAGCGG
>JBGSUP010000012.1:0-13174 GCA_041753485.1 Akkermansiaceae bacterium | reverse complement strand
CGCATCGGCTACTCGCCGTCCTTGGCAGGCGATTTCCTGCCATTCGCCATCGAGAGTTTCACCCAGCTCCATCCGGGGGTGCGGGTCAGCCTTCACGATGCGTCATCGTTGGAAATGCAGCGCGCCCTGCTCGCCGGCAAGCTCGACCTGATGGTCACCGTGCCGTGCGGTGCGGCGGATGTGATCCATTGGACTCCGCTGCGCGAGTGTGGCTGGCGGCTTGCTGTGAGCCCGCGCCACCGCCTTGCTGCCGCTGAAACCGTTACTCCAGCGGATCTTCATGACGAACGGCTGCTGTTATATGATCGCGAACAATATCCCGACTACTGGAACCGCGTGACGGGATACTTCAGGCAACACGGGATCCAGGCCAAGGTGGCGGGTGAATTCGATGGCATCGCCAGCCTCGCCGCCGCCGTGGAGGCGAACTTGGGAAGCGCCATCATCGCGGACACCACGCGCCTGGTCCGCGACGGCGACGCGAGAGTGATCCCGCTTCCGATGATGCCGCAGCCTGAGCCGATCATGGTCTCCGCCGGAGTGGTGGCCCGTCATCCGCCGCCACCCCATGTGCTGGCGTTCATCGGGGAAATGAAGATCCACGGCGGCGCTTGAATGCGGTCTGCCGGAGACTCCTCACCTGCTGCCGCCGCAGGCCATGAACCGCTGCTGCGCCTCGGCTTCCGGGTTGTGCGGCTTGGTTGCGTTGCCGGGATGGGTGTCGGCCAACAGTTCGTCACGGAATTTTGCGATGATCGCCTCAACCGGCCAGGACGAGGCCTCGCCGAATGCGCAGATGGTGCGACCGTCGATCTGATAGGCCACGCTTTCGAGGGTTTCGAGATCCTGCGGGCTCGCGTCTCCCGCGACGATGCGATCGGATATTTTCTTCATCCACGTGGATCCCTCGCGGCAGGGGGTGCACTGTCCGCAGGACTCGTGGGCGTAGAAGGCGTTCAGGTTGTTGAGCACCCACGACATCTTCCGCGAGTCATCAAGAACGATCACACCACCGGAACCGGCCATCGATCCGCAGGCGGCGAGAGTGTCGAAATCGAGCGGAATGTCCCAGAAACCGAGCTGGCGCGAGCTGCCGTCCGGATTCTTGAGCGGGTAGTTTTCATCGCAGCGGAGGATTTTCGATGACGACCCGCCGGGGATTACCGCCTTGAACTCTCGCCCGTCCCTGGGGCCTCCGCAAAGTTCGTATAGCAGTTCGCGCATCGTGATCTTGCCGACCTCGACCTCGAAATAACCGGGATTCTTCACATCGCCGGAGACGCAGAGGATGCGGGTGCCGGTGTTGCGGGCGACACCGAGTTTCGCATATTCATCGCCGCCCATGCGGATGATGTGCTTCACATGGCAGAGCGACTCGACGTTGTTGACGATCGTCGGGCACATGTAGAGGCCGAGCGCGGCGGGGAAATACGGCGGCTTGATGCGCGGATACGGGCGCTTGCCCTCAAGCGATTCGATCAGGCCGGTCTCCTCGCCGCAAATGTAGGCACCGGCACCGCGGTGCACGTGAATTTCAAGGTCGAATCCGGAACCCAGCACGTTTTTCCCGGTGAAATTCCGCGCGCGCGCCTCCTCGATGGCACTCTCCACCAGCAGTGCGGCCGCCGGAAACTCCTCCCGGATGTATATGTAGGCGGTGTGCGCGCCGACCGCGAAGGCGGAGATCACCATGCCTTCGATGAGTTGGTGAGGATCCTGATGGAGGATGTAGCGGTCCTTGAAGGTGCCGGGTTCGGATTCGTCGCCGTTGCAGATCAGATAGACGGGCTTGGTGTTGTGGGGCGGAATGAAGGTCCACTTCATGCCGGTGGGGAAACCCGCGCCGCCCCGGCCGCGCAGACTGGACTTCTTCACCTCCTCGGTGATGTCCTTCGGCTGCATGGCGAGGGCTTTCCGCAGGTCCTCGTAGCCACCGTCGCGCAAGTAGCAGTCAATCGACGGGTCCCAGCCCTCGCGATCCACGTTTTTGAAAATGAGCCGGTATTCGCGCGGGTGTGGCTGCTTGGTGTAAGTGATCATGAGGAGAAAGATGTCGAAAACCTCCGCCGCAGTATTGGCAGGGAATCCATTCGCGCAAAACCCAATTTTCCAAATCCACCGCCAATTAAAGGTCAGATAATTAATTAGACTTTCTGCTTGCCAGTGGCGGAGGGTGCGGTGCAAGGTCGCCGGGTTGGGATTTTCGCAGGGCTTGGGCGACGAGCGAAGAACGAAGAACGAAGAACGAAGAACGAAGAACGAAGAACGAAGAACGAAGAACGATACAATCGAGAAATGACCGAATTATGAGACGCACACGCTGGTTGGCACCATGGAAGGATTCGGTGGATCGGCCGGTGATTTACCACTGCATCACCCGGGTGGTGGAGCGGCGCCTGGCGTTCGGGCCGGTGGAGAAGGAGCAGTTCCGCGCCTACCTGCGGATGTATGAGAATTTTTCCGGCTGTCGGGTGCTGTCATACTGCCTGATGTGCAACCACGTGCACCTGCTGCTGGAGGTGCCGCCGATGAAGGATGGCGGGCTGACGGATGAGGAGTTGTTGGGACGACTGCGGGCGATTTATCCGCAGGCATTCGTGGTGGAGGTGGCGAAGGAGCTTGCGGAGGCGCGGGCAAAGTTGGCGACCGGACTGGCTGGTGAGGCTCTGGTTGCGCGCATTCACCAGCGTTTCACCTATCGGATGCACGATCTGAGCGAATTCATGAAGGTGCTGCTGCTGCGGTTTTCGCGCTGGTTCAACACGAAACACGAGCGGACCGGGGCGTTGTGGGAATCGCGCTTCAAGAGCGTGCTGGTGGAGGAGGGAGTGGCCGCGAAGACGATGGCGGCTTACATCGACCTCAACCCGGTGCGGGCGGGGATGGTGGAGGATCCGGCGGACTATCGCTGGAGCAGTTATGGCGAGGCGATGGGTGGCGGAGCGGGAGGAAACGGCAAGAAGGCGCGCGCCGGCTTGGTGCGGGCCTTGAGGGCGCACAAGGGCTGGGAGGCGGATGCGGGCCATTGGGCGGGCGCGGTTTCGAAGGAATACCGGATGATTTTGTTAGAAAGCGGGGAGGAGAAACTCAAGGAGGTGGTGAACGAGAGCGGGGAGCTTGAGGTGAAGGTGTTGAGGAAGGGGATGAAGAGAGCGGCGGTGGTTGGGGAAATGGAGCAACTTGAGCGGAGCCGTGATGTGGCACTTGGCAGGATGCTGCGCTGCCGGGTCAGGTATTTCACGGACGGAGCGGTGATCGGGAGCCGGAAGTTTGTGGATGAGGCGTTCCGCGGCGCGAGGGAACGCTTCGGGGCGAAGAGGAAGGACGGGGCGCGGAGGATGCGCGGAAGTGGCAGCGCGGCAGCGGATGTATTGTGGAGCGCGAGGGATTTGAAAAAAGGGATTGGCTGAATGTCTCACGCGATCTTCAGCATCAACGCGGCCTTGCCGCGCATTGATGCGCGGAAAAAGAGGCATCCACATGAGGCGTCCGGCTATGGGATGCGGAAATCGCGGACGACTGCCATGTGCTGCATGTAGGGCAGGCCACTATCGCCCTTTTGCACGGGCGGGCATTTGTCGAGCGGTTCGAAGATCCGGCTGTCGAAAACCAGTCCGTGGGGAAAACTCCGGCCCGCGAGCAGAACAGGCACCGCATGCCGGTCCAGCGCATTGCTGGCAAGGACCCAGTCGTAGGGACGGTTGCGCGGTGCGTTGGTGGAGAAGTTGCCGAAAGCATCCGCGGGCGGATTTCGAGGGATCACCACGACCTTGGAGAGCTTGCCGAAACATTGCTCCCGCGTGCCGCGGGTATTGAGATCGCCGCCGATGATGAGCATCGCGTCGATTGGAATGTTGCGGCGGATGATTCCAGTCAAAGCGTCCGCCTGCCTGGCGCGGGAGGATTCGCCCTTTGAATGAAGATGCACGCTCACCACCCAGAGATCGCGCTGCCCGGGAAGACGGAGGCGCGCCCATGCGAAATCGCGGTTGTCGAGCACCGGATCATCCCAGACTCCGGATTCCGCGATCACGAAGCGGCTGATGATTCCGTTAGGGATTTGTTTCCCTTCCTCGCACGAGAAATGGAAGTCTTGGCCCAGTGTGCGGTTGACCCATTGGCGTGCGGGGATGCTGGTATTGAACTCCTGAACGAGCACGACATCCGGTTGGAGCGCCTTGAGAATGCGGGCACCCGCGCCTTCCGGGTTGCTGTGGTTCGCGTTGTCCGGGGAGTAGGTCTGTCGGTTGTCTGAAGTCAGATTCGCCGCCACCACCCGGATCGACAGGGGTTCGCCGCAGGTGATTGCCGCCGCAATCAGAAATAAAGTCAGGATGATTCGGATCACTGGCGCATGATGCCGGTTCAAATCCGCGCATCCAGCCATTTCCCGCGAAAATGCAGCCGGGAGAAGATCAGCGACTGGGTGAAGAGATCGAATCCCAGAACGATCCAGACGCCCGTGAGTGTAACCTCCATGAAACGCGGCATCAGCCAGAGGACCAGCACCCGATAGAACAACATGCTTCCGAAGGCCCAGCGCATCACCGTGTGCGTGGCTCCTGCCCCGCGCATCGAGGTTTTCAGGATGATGCAGGTGGCGAAAAACGGCTGGCTCAGCGCGCAAACCACCAGCAGGGGTGCCGCCAGTTGGGCGTGGAGCGTGCTGCCCGGGGCCATCCAACCGATCAGCATTTCGCGTCCGAGCACGAAGAGGACCCCCATCGAGGTCATCAAGACCACCGCGGATTTCCAGCAAAGCCGCACCGCTTTCACTGCCATTTCCCGCGAGCCTGCGCCCAGGTATTGCCCAGCTAGGGCGGCCGCGGCGGTGGCGATTGCGAATCCCGGCAGGAAGCTCATCGATTCCACCCGGATTGCCAGGATGTGCGCGCCAAGCGCCCCCTCGTTCCTCAATCCGGCGATCACCCGGATGCCGTAGGCGTGAATCAGCCACATGCCGGCAATCTCCATCGACTGCGGCAATCCCACCCGCGCGATGCGTTTCAAGGTCCCGGCATGCGGCCGCAGGCTGGCCCGTGACCAGTGCAAGCCATGCTTTTCCCCGCGGCCTAACAGCAGCACGATGGTCAGAAATCCGGCGATCCATCCGCCGACTGTGCCTGCGGCGATGCCGGCCACGCCATGTCCGCCGATCGGTGCCGGTGCGAAAACCAGCGCCCAACTCAGCGCCATGTTGACCACATTGACCACGATCATCGCGAAAAAGGGCGTGCGGGTGTCGCCGGAGCCGCGGAGGGCGGCGGCGACCGCGAACATCGCGCCGCTGAAGGGCCCGGAGATCGCCAGCACCCGCAGGTATTCCTCCGCCTGTTCCGCCGCTGCCGGACTGAGGCCGATCCAGCCGATGAGCAGCGAGATGCCGAACTGGAGCATCAGCAGCGAGCCGAATCCGGCGGCGATCCCGAGCCACAGTCCCTGACCAAGTCCGCGGTTGGCAAGGGCGGCATCCCGGCTGCCGGTGGCCCGCGAAACGAGGGCCATCACGCCGGTGGCGACGGCACCTTGCAGAATGTTGAAGAACCATCCGACGTATCCTCCGAGCCCCATTGCATCGAGGATCGCCACCCGCTCCGCGCCTTCCGCCATGCGTCCTGAGATCAGCAGATCGGTGAGGCCGACGAAAAACGCCAGCACTTGCTCCAACAGCGGCCACATCGCCAGCGCCAGCACCTGCCGCGGCAGCGAAAGCCCGGAAAAGGGGCCTGCCAGCCGCACTTCGGCGGCCCGCTGGCTGGCTTCCACGCTTGCTCCCGGTTTCGACATGATCGCGGCCACGGCATACGCACTGGCAGGCGGCGCGGCGAACCAATTTCCGGGCTTGCGAGAAAATGTTAGAATTTGACCGGTGTGGCGAGTTTCTCGCGGCGTTCGCGGATCAGGCGGATGACGAGCGAGGTCCAGCCGGTCTGGTGGGAGGCGCCGAGGCCTTCGCCGGTCTCAGCATGGAAGTATTCATGAAACAGCAGGAGGTTCTGCCAGTCGGGCGTCTCGGCATAGCGGCGGGCGGTTCCGAAGCACGGGCGGTGGCCGGTCTCGTCGGGCTCGAACAGGGCGATGAGGCGTTCGCAGAGGTCGAGGGCGACTTCGCGGAGGTTTCTCCGGACACCGGAGCCGGCGGGGTATTCGAGGGTGAAGGTGTCGCCATAGAAGTAATGGTAACGTTCGAGGGCCTCGATGATCAGATAGTTGGTGGGAAACCAGATGGGTCCGCGCCAGTTTGAATTTCCGCCGAACATGTCGGAGTCGGACTCGCCGGGTGTGTAGCGGACTTCGTTGGCATATCCGCCGTGCTGGAAGACGAATGGCTTTTCGGCATGGGCTTTGGAAAGGGAGCGGATGCCGTGGGTGGCGAGGAATTCTCCGGAGTCCACGAGGCGCTGGAGCGTCCTGCGGAGGCGGTCTTCGGACGGGATGGCGAGCAGGCAGCGGCCGGGGTTTTTCGTGCCCGCGACGCGGCGGACGGTGACGTATTGGAGGATGTCCGGGTGGTTGGCGAGAAACCAGTCCACGCGCTTGCGGAAGCCGGGCAGGGCGTCGATGGTTTTTTGCTTGAGCACGGTGACGGCGCAGAGCGGCAGCAGGCCGACCAGCGAGCGGGTGCGCAGGGGGATGGCCTTCTCGTGATTGACGATGAACTTGTCATAATAGAAGCCGTCCTGTTCATCCCACAGGCCGGTGCCGCCGTGTGAGTTGATGGCAGCGGTGATGCTGACAAAGTGCTCGAAGAATTTCGAAGCGATGTCCTCATAGGCGGGTTTTTCCAATGCGAGTTCAAGCGCGATGGAGAGCATGGTGAGGCAGTAGAAACCCATCCACGCGGTGCCATCGGCCTGATGCAGGCGGGCCCCATCCGGCAGCGTCTGGGAGCGGTCGAAGACACCGATGTTATCGAGTCCGAGGAAACCGCCGCCGAAGACATGGCGGCCTTCGATGTCCTTGCGGTTGACCCACCAGGTGAAGTTCATGAGGAGTTTCTGGAAGGCGCGTTCGAGGAAGAGGATGTCGCGCTGGCCTTTCGGGGCGGTGAGTTTGTAAACCCGCCAGACGGCCCAGGCGTGGACCGGCGGATTGACGTCGGAGAAATTCCATTCGTAGGCCGGGAGCTGGCCGTTCGGATGCATATACCACTCGCGCAGCATCAGCAGGAGTTGGTGTTTGGCAAAACCCGGATCAATCGCCGAAAAGGGGATCATGTGGAAAGCGGTGTCCCAGGCTGCGAACCAGGGATACTCCCACTTGTCGGGCATCGAGAGGATGTCGCGGGCGAAAAAGCTCGGCCAGTCGTGATTGCGTCCGTGCAGGCGGCTGGCGGGCGGTTCGGGCATGCCGGGATCGCCCTTGAGCCAGTCCCCGATGGCATAGTGATAGAATTGTTTGGTCCAAAGCAGTCCGGCATTTCCCTGGCGGCAGATCAAGCGCTCGGCGGGAGTGACGTTGTGGGGGATGACCTGCTGATAGAACTCATCGGCTTCGCGGCGGCGCGCGTCGATGGTTTCATCGAACCAGTCGAAGCGGTCGATTCCGTGGTGTTCGTCCTGATGGTGGAGACGGCAGCGGATGGTAACGGTGGCACCGGGTGGCACGATGAAGGTGAAATGGGCGGCGGCCTTGGTGCCGGATGGCTTGGGCGAGATGGCACCGGCCTCGCGCTGGATGAGGTGGCGGTGGAAGGCGTCCTTCGAGTGCTTCGGTCCGCTGCGGGTGCCGAAGACCGCCTGCGAGTTGGTTTCGTTTTCGGTGAAAAGCCACGGTGCGGAGCGGGTGGCGTCGGGTGAATCGGCGTAAAAGCGGAAGTTTCCGAGAGTGCCGTGATGCAGGGCAAGGTGCTTGTCCTCCAGTTTGATGGTGGGTTTTCGCGGGAGTTTATCGCGGATTTTTCCCCATGACCAGGTGTTGCGGAACCAGAGGGTGGGCAGCACGTGGATGGGAGCGGGAAAGGGGCCGTGATTGGTGACGGTGATGCGCCAGAGCAGGTCGTTAGGCGTGCGTTTGGCGACTTCCTGGAGGACATCGAAGTAGCGGCCGTTGTTGAAGAGGCCGAGATCCGCGAGTTCGATTTCCGGGCCGCCGCGGCCGCTGAGTTCATTTTCGCTGCGGAGTTTGGAGTAAGGGAAGGTGTCCTGCGGGTATTTGTAGAGCGCCTTGGTGTAGGAGTGGGTGGGTGAGGAATCCAGATAGTAATAACATTCCTTCACGTCCTCGCCGTGGTTGCCTTCGTTGCCGGCGAGACCGAAGAGGCGTTCCTTGAGGATCGGATCGCGGCCGTTCCAGAGCGCGGGGGCGAAGCACAGCAGGCAATCGCGGTCGGTCCAGCCCTGGAGGCCGTCTTCGCCCCAGCGGTAGGCGCGGCGGCGTGACTGATCGTGGGGGAAATTGGCCCAGGAATTGCCGTGGTCGGAATAATCCTCGCGGACGGTGCCCCACTGGCGCTCGGACAAGTAGGGTCCCCAGCGCCGCCAGTCGGCGGTGCGTTGTTCGGATTCCTGAAGGCGGCGGTGTTCCTCGGTCATTCGGCCGGGAGGAAAGCACAATGCGTGCGGAAATGACGAGGAAATCGTCTTTTGCGATCCTGCGGATTTCAGGCTGATTTTCCCGCCTCGTCGGCGATGCCATCGCAAATCCAGCGCGCCAGGCGGCGGGCCATGCCGGGTGCGAACAGTGAGCCCTTGGAGCCGAGCGCGTTGAACACCCAGTCGTCAGCGCCGAACGGGCCGATCACCGCTTCGCTGCGCCGCAGGATCGGCCTCACGCCGGCTTCGTGGGTGATGATTTCAAAGCCGCCTTCGCCGCCAAGGCGGCGTGCGATTGCCATGACTTTGTCCCTGCCGGCGGCGGTGGGTTTTTCATCGAGTTCATCCCACTCGTAAGTCGAGCCGGCCTTGAACTGGTGGTTCCCGAGGGGCACCAGCCAACCGCCCGCGCCGATTCGGATGTGCGTCTCGTCCCAGCCTGGGGCGTGCAGCGTGAGGATTTCGCCTTTGGCGCAGCGATGGCAGCCGAAGCGTCCGCTGATCAAGCCGGCCGCGCCGTCGCACCAGATCCGGCGGTTGCCGGGACCTTCATGGGGAATCTCCAGCTTCTGATAGACCCCGTGTCGTTGGAAAAAGCCGCGCGATGCGTCAAGCAATGCGCGGGTATCGACGCGGCCGCCGCCGTGGAGTTCCATGGCTCCGATCCAGCCCGGCACGGCTTGCGGGGCCGGGTGGCTGGATAGCCAGCAGGCGACATCCGGGCGGGCCGACTTGGCAGTCATTTTGTGCCATTCCTTCTCGGTATCCGCCAGCCGGAGGATGGGCAGCGGGTGCCAGATGCGGGTTTCTAACAAAATTTCAAGCTCCGCATAAAGCCCCAGCGCCTCCGGCAGGAATTCACCGATCCGTGCGGAGGGTTCGAAATTTTTTCCGGTCACCGGGTTGATCAAGCCTGCGGCCACCCGCGAGCTGCCGCCGGTTTCGCGGTCCACCAGCGTGAATTCCACGCCGCGTTGCCAGAAATCCCATGCCAGGCAGGTGCCGGCCAGGCCCTGGCCGACGATGATCCATGGGGTGCTCACTCCGGCATCAGGGCTTCGTTCGGATCCTGCCATGCCGGGTCGTGGGCCCTGGCGTAGTTAAACAAATGCTTGTGGAGGTAGGGTTTGAAATTCACGCGCTCATCCCTGGGGATTCGTGCGAGCGCGGCGTCGTTGAGCGTGCGGGTGAGCTTTTGCATGAGATGGAGCGTCAGTTGCCGGCCCTTGCGCGCTTTTTGAACCTGCTTGTGGTTCAACTGCTCCACCGATGCCTCCACCAACTGGTGATTGGTGATGCCCCAGCGGGTCAATAGTCCGTCGAGGGGCTGGATTCCGTGGTCGCGCGTCGCGTCGTGCATGCCCCGGATGTAGCGCATCCGGAGTGCTTCAAAAGCAAATTCCGGCAGGCGCGCACGGAGGCAACCCCGGATTCCATCCCTCAGGCAATTGTGGCCAGCAGCGGAGAGGGTGGGATTTGAACCCACGGTAGCTGTTACACTACGTCTGATTTCGAATCAGGTGCCATAGACCACTCGACCACCTCTCCTTGGACGCTTCGTTGCGGGCGCGGAAGTTGCGCTTGGGGTGGAAATTTGTAAAGCCTGCAGTTCGCTCAGTCGGGGAAAACAATGGCGCGGTGGCCGTCGATGATGGTGCGGTCGTGGACGTGGAAGCGGATGCCCCGGGCGATGGCGACGCGCTCGCAGTTGCGGCCGAGGCGGACGAGGTCGGCGGGGGTGTGGAAATGGTGCACACGTTCGACCTCCTGCTCGATGATGGGGCCGGCATCGAGCTCGGCGGTGACGTAGTGGCAGGTGGCACCGATGAGTTTCACGCCGCGTTCGTAGGCTTGTTTGTAGGGGTTGGCACCGATGAAGGCGGGTAGGAAACTGTGATGGATGTTGATGACGCGGCCGGCGAAATCGCGGCAGAAGTCATCGGGCAGGATCTGCATGAAGCGGGCGAGCACGATGAGCTCGACATCCTGCTGTTCGATGAGGCGGCGGATTTCGGCGAAGCCGGCGGCGCGTTTGTCACCGTCCATGTCGATTTCATGGAAGGGGAGGCCGGCGTTTTCGGCACGGGTGCGGCAGTTGGGGCGGTTGCCGATGATGGAGGTGATTTCGATGGGCAGTTCGTCGAGTTCGGCGCGCCAGAGGATTTCGTTGAGGCAGTGGTCGGTCTTGGTGACGAGCACGGCGGTGCGCATGCGGTAGGGCAGGCGGCGGAAGTGCCAGGTGGCATGCAGCGAGCGGCCAAGGGTGCCGAAGCCTTCGATGAAATCCTGGACATCGACATCGAGATCGGCGGTTTCGATTTCGAGGCGGGCGAAGAACTTGGCTCCGAGTTGGTCGGAAAACTGGTTGAACTCGACAAGGTTGCCACGATGGCCGGCGGCGTAGTTGGCGATCTTGGCGACGATGCCGGGTTGGTCCGGACAACTGAGTTTGAGGATTAATCCCGGGCGAGACATGATTGGGAGCTTGTGCGCCAGCCCGTCGCGAGTCAATCCCCGCCCCGGATCAGGGTTTGACGGCCCAGCGCAGTTTGGCGGCGCTGCTGCGGGGGTTCATCCGGCGTTCCTCGGGGCTGGCGGTGATGACGCCATCGCTGATTTCCCGGAAAACTCCCTCGCGCAGGCCGGTCTGAAAGGCTTTTTTCACGCGCCGGTCCTCGCCGGAGTGGAAGGTGAGGATGGCGGCGCGTCCGCCGGGACTCAGGCAATCCGGGAGCACGCGGAGAAAGGCGTCGAGCGCCAGCAACTCCTCGTTGACCGCGATTCTAACCGCTTGAAACACGCGCCGCACGGTGAGTTCGATCACCTCCTCATCGGCGCGGACGGCGGCCCGCACGGCTTGGGCGAGTTCCAGGGTGTTGCGGAAGGATTTTCCGGCCAGCACTTCGGCGAGCGACTCGGCACGCGGTTCGTCGGCATGATCGTGGAGGACAAAGGCGAGTTTTTCCGGGGTGGTGCGGGCGAGCCATTCGGCGGCGGAAAGCCCGCGTTGCGGGTTCATCCGCATGTCGAGCGGGCCGACGTGTTTGAAACTGAAGCCGCGTGCGGGATCGTCGAACTGCATCGACGAGCAGCCGAGATCGGCGAAGACAAAATCCACACTGCGGAGTCCGCGCTGCGCGAGCACCTTGGCGATGCCCGCATAATTTGAGCGCACGGCTTCGAAGGCCTCCGCGCCGAAACCCGCCTGGCGCAGCCGTTGTTCGGTTTTCGGGATTTCGATCGGATCCTGGTCGAGTCCGATCAACTTGCCGCCGGGCGTGATGGCTTGCAGAATGCGCAGCGCATGGCCGCCGTATCCGAGCGTGGCGTCCACGCCGGTGATGCCGGGGCTGAGGGCCAGCGCTTCAAGGCACAAGTCCACCAGGATCGGCACATGCGATCCGGCGGGGGTTTTTCCCGAGGCGATGACCTTGGCCACGGTTTTCGCATGGCGGGCGGGATCATGTTCCTTGTATTTATCCTCGAAACGCCGCGGGTTTTTCCCGCTGTAGCGCTTGCGCCTCGGCGGGCGTGGGGTTTCATCGTTCATGGGCAGCCTCGCTCAGCCTTCGGCGCTCTTGGCCGTTTTCTTGGCGGCGGCTTTTTTGGCCGGGCGTGGCGGGAAGTCGAAGCCGATCCTGCCTTCCTTGGGATCGAAGGTGAGGTGGGCGTCGAACTTGCGCTTGGTGCGGTTGGAGACGAAGCCCTTGATGACGTCGGTCTTGCCGGTGGAAACGAGTTTTACCGCCTGTTCCGGGGTGATGTCGTGGTGGAGGATCGATTTGCCGATGCGGATGCCGTTGGGCTCCTTCTTGGTGATCACTTCGGGAAGATGATAGGCCTTCTCGCTCTGATAGAGTTTCACGCGGCGGCCGTCCGGCATCTCCACCTCGCCGATGAGTTGTTCCTCGCCGAGTTCGATGGCGGCGTCGCGGTCGTCGTTTTCGAAGAAGAAGTTGATCTTGAACTTCTCGTCCATTTTCAGGGCGGCATCGAAGGGTTTGTTGAACTTCGACTTGAAGCCTGTGAGCGGGCCGACAAAGCCCTTGGTGAAGAGTTCGGCGGCCTCGGCTTCCGTTAGGAGGCGGCCCGCGATGTGTTTCTTGGCCTTGAACTTGCAATCCGGCTGGCGGCATTCGTAGGTGGCGTCGGTCTGGCGGAGGTCCGGCGCGCCGCAGACCGGGCAGGGGACCTTGAGGTCGGGGAAGGACTGGTTTTTCGCTTCCTCGGCGAGTTTGCGGGCCTTGGTGACGATGTCGTGGGTGTAGGAAATGATTTCCTTCATGAAGGCCTCGCGCTTGAGTTGGCCGTGTTCCATCTGGCGGAGTTTGTATTCCCAATCGCCGGTGAGCATGGGCGAGTAGAGGCCCTCGATGTTCATCTCGCGCACGAGTTGGATGAGGCGCATGCCGCTGCCGGAGACGTGGAGTTCGCGGCCGTCGCGGGCGAGGTATTTCTGGGCGATGAGGCCCTCGATGGTGGCGGCGCGGGTGGCGGGAGTGCCGAGCCCGCGTTCGGCCATGGCTTCGGCGAGAGCTTCGTCGTCGATGAGTTTGCCTGCGCCTTCCATCGCGGAGAGCAGGGTGGACTCGGTGAAGCGGGCGGGTGGTTTGGTTTCCTCGGCGAGGACTTCGATGTGT
>JBGSUP010000011.1:0-5101 GCA_041753485.1 Akkermansiaceae bacterium | reverse complement strand
GCGAGGATGCCGATCTGCCGGTAGATGCTCTTGCGCCAGGCGCGCCCGCGTGGCGAGGGCGTGCCCCGGTTGTCGATGCTCATGACGATATATCCCTGCTGGGCGAGAAACGAATGCCAGAGGTAGGTCGCGCCACCCCAGGCGTCCTTGACGGTGGTGCCGGCGGGTTCCCCATACACATGGATGAGCAGCGGATAGAGCCGCGCGGGGTTGAAATCGGGCGGCTTGATACACCAGGCGTCCAGCAGCACGTCATTGCCGATGTCCACGCGGAAGAACTCAGTGGGACAGGGAGTCACGGCTGCGAGTTTGGCATGCAGTCGCGAGTTGTCGGCGAGCACGCGGATGCATTGGTGATCCGGCAGGCCGACGAGGTCGATGACCGGTGGCTGGTTGAAATTGGAGAACGTGTGGAAAGCCCAGCGGCCGTCGTTGGAGATTTTGTAGGCATGCGTGCCGTGTTGGTCCGATGGTGACACGCGCGTCACATCGCCGGTGCCGTCGAGCGGTACGCGGTAGAGGTGGCGTTGGGTGGAGTTTTCCATGGCTGCGATGAAGTAAGCGCAGCCATGTTGTTCATTTACACCTGCGAAACTGACCACGTCGTATTCTCCGGGTGTGAGCAGGCGGAGCGAGCCGTCGGTCATGGATACGGAATAGAGATGTCGCCAGCCGTCGCGTTCGCTCAGCCACAAGAAGCGGTTGCCGTCTTCGATCCAGCGCCACTCGTTCATCACGTCCACCCAGGCGTCATCCTGTTCGGTGAGCAGCACCGTGGTCCCGCCGGTGGCCGGATCGCCACAGATGACTTGATTGGCGTTTTGCAGGCGGTTGAGTTGCTGGAAAAGGACGCGCCGGGAGTCCTTCGACCATTCCATCCTCGGGATGTAGTGGTTTCTCGGATCGGGATTGGAATGGAACCAGCAGGTGGGGCCGCCGCTGGCTTTCACGACACCAACGCGGCAGGCGGAATTGATCTCGCCGACCTTGGGATAGGCATAAGAGGTGATTTCCGGGTAGAGCGATTCCGTGTTGTTGACAAGCTGGAATTCGCGGACGCCGGTGGTGTCGAACTGCCAGTAGGCGATGGATTTGCCGTCCGGACTCCAGCGCAGCCCGTTGCGCAAATGAAACTCCTCTTCGTTGACCCAGTCGGCAGTGCCATTGATGGTGGTGGCCGAGCCGTCGGAGGTCAGTTGGATGATTTTCAAATCGTCGAGCGACTGCACGAACAGGTTGTTTCGGCAGACGTATGCGACGTGGCTACCCGCCGGTGAGAACGTGGCGAACATGAGCATCGAGGGCGGGGCCTCACCCCCGAGTTTTTCCAGTGCCAGGGTTTTGCGGTCCAAAACCCAGTAGTCCCCGCGTGTCTCATGGCGCCATACTTTTTTGGTATTGGTGAAGATGAGGATCTTTTCCAATGATTCCGAAAACGCGTAATCGCCGATTTCAAGCGGGGTGGTCTGGCCGGGTGGAATGAGGCTTTCCGCCCGCACGATGATTTTACGGTCACCCGACTCGGAATCGCATCTAACGATATCCTTGAAGTCCTTGAAATTTCCGGACTCTTCCAGCGTGGTGTAACCCGATCCGTCCTCGAACCAATGTGCCGGACCCCACTCCTGGCTCTTGAATTCTTTCTCCCGACCGAAAATCCGGCCCACCGTTAACGGTTCGTTTTTCCAAGCTGACATCAGTTGTTGTTGTTGATTTCCACGGGTTGCCACCATCGATTCGTTTCTTTTAGAAGACTCGTCACCCGGTGCGGCTGGGTGGCGGACAAATCCTTCTTCTCCGAGGGATCGTTTTTCAAGTCGTAAAGCTCCGGCTTGGCATCAGGCCGGTTCCGCGGGTCGGGTGTGATGAGTTTCCACCAACCGTCGATCACCCAGCGGTTTTCCAGACTGCGTGTCGGTTGGTCCACGTCGGCGATGTTGTGGGTGTATTGCTCGCCGAAAATCCGCTGGCGTTGTGCGACGGCCTGCTCGTCCGTCAGATTGACGCCCGGCAGGTCCGCCGGTTTCTTTGTTCCGAGTAGGGCGGCAATCGTCGGCCACAAATCCACGGTGCTGGCGAGATGTTCGGTGTCCATGCGCGGCTTCAGTCTGGCGGGCCATGAAATCATGATGGGAGTGCGCACGCCGCCTTCGTAGGGCGAGCGTTTCGAGCGCGGGGCGAAGGTATTCGCCTTTTCGGGATCCTGAATCCAGCCGTTGTCGCAGGTGTAAACGATGATGGTGTTTTCGCGGAGTCCTTGCTTGGCGAGGTCGTCCAGCAGCTCGCCGCAGGTCCGGTCGAACCATTCGACGCTGGCCCAGTAGCGTGCGACCGGTTCGCTCGGTGCGAGTTTGAGGTATTTTTCCAACAGCTCCGCCGGTGGATTGTGAGGTGTGTGCGGCAACATTGGCGCATACCAGATGAGAAACGGCTTGTCCCCGGCCTGCCCGATGAATTCATGGATCGGTTTCAATCCTTCCCGACCGATCTCAAGTCCCTTGCCGCCGTGGCGTTCACCTTTTCCGGTGCCAGCTGTCATCGCGTGGGAGAACCCCGCTGTTTTCACCGGATCGCCCTCCCACCACTTGCCGGTTTGGAATGACACGTAGCCACTCGCCGTTAGATTGCGCGCGAGGTTCGGGCGCTTGGCGAAGTTGTTGATGATGGTCTGGTAGAAGTGCGAGTATTCTGGGTTGCTGCGCCCGGCCTGTGACCTGGCATCCTTGTCCGGTAATTCGGGATCATTGCCGGTCACGCCGTGTTGATGTGGATAAAGACCGGTGACGATGGTGGAGAGTGAGGGCCGGCACAGGGGCACGGGCGTGTAACCGCGTTGAAACGTCAGCGACTCCGCCGCCAGTTTGTCGAGATGCGGGGTGGCGATCTGCGGATGGCCCATGAAGCCATAATCGCTCCACGCCTGATCGTCCGAGATGATGAAGACGATGTTCGGCCGATTGGATGCCTCCGCCGCAGGGTGAAGTCCGCCGCAAGCGACCGCAGCGGCCACAAGGGCGAGGTGCTGCCAGCGCGGGGCAGGAGGCACGGGGCTCGGGATTTTGATGGGAAGGCTGTTCATCCGTTTGGTTTAAAGCGGTCATATCGCTTCTTTTCGCCGATCCCCCGGGCGACGGGCTTGACCCAGGTGCGCTGTGGTTTGAACCCGGAAACCGAAAATCAAACCACGAAACACGGGAATTTCCCAAAACCCGGTGGATTGTGGCGCTGTAAATCAATTCTGTTTTCTTTCAGTCATGCAACGCCAGAAAATGACAGTTTCCAAATTCAGGTTGGAGGCTTTAATCGGTATTTCGAGCGACATCAAGCGAGACCTGCTGAAGCCAGACAATTGTGAACCACTTGTGTGGGGTCCGGTCCGACGGACTGCATGAAATGAAGAAGTTCAAGCCCGATTAGGGCTCCCCTCATGCAAGAGCCGGTGAGGATCAGGGGCCGGTGACCTTGAGGCGGGCGAAGTTCGCGGTGCCGGCGGGGAAGGTGAATCTCACTTCCTTCGCAGTGGGGAAAGTGACGGTAAATCCGGCTTCGGGCTCGGCTTTCTCGGGAGTCCATGGGCCGCTGAGGGTCCCGGAGGTCTCCACCTGGAAGTCCGTGCCGTAGTCTCCCGCGTAATCGTCGCCCATGGTCCAGGTGATGCTGAGGGTGCCGTTGTCGTCAGTGACGCCGGGCAGCGGGGTGAAGCCGGTGGTTTCGGCCGCGCCGCCTAGGAAGTATTCGATGCCGTCGGGCACGCCATCCTGGTCGTGGTCGTCGTTGAAGGTGCCGGTGGCACCGTTGGCGGCCTGCCAGGCGGCGTAGCTCCCAGGCGGCGGGCCAATGGTGACGGTGAGTTTGCCCGTGCCGGGGGCGAAAAACGCATCCATGGCACCCACGCCGAGGCCGCCGTTGGTCGCGCCGGTGCTGCTGTGGCCGTAACTGCCCGCCCCCTTCTGGTTAATACCGATGAAGAGTTTGCCAACGGTGTCGCTACCGGAAAAGTTCAATTGCAGCAAGGCACCGGAGGCGGCGATGGTGAGGGTGGATGACTCGTTGCCGGGGTTGATCCTGGCGAGGCTGAGGGTGCCGCCGCTGATGGTGGTGTCGCCGCTGTAGGTGTTGACGCCGCTGGTTACCAAATTGCCGGGTCCTTGTTTGGTGAGGCTGAAAGCGCCGCCGCCGATGGCACCTCCCACCGTCAGGGTATTGGCGTTCACCGTGACCACGAGGTTGGAGCTTAGCGTGACCGCGCCGGTGCCGAGGTTGAGGTTCTGGGTGCCTGCGAAGGTGAAATCGCTTTCCCAAGCCTGCACGTTGTTGCCGGAATTCACGAGGTCTGCCACGGCGCTGTCCAGATTGCCGCCGCTGAGCGTGAGTGTGCCGGTGCCCACGGCGCTGGTATTTCCCAACACCAGGGTGCCGGCGCTGACGGTGGTGGAGCCGGCATAGGAGTTCGCAAGCGTTAGATTCGTGGTGCCGGTGCCGAGCTGGGAGAAACCGCCGTCGCCGCTGATGGCGACTTTGAGCGCGTTCGAGCCTTGGGTCACGGTATCGCTGCGGTTGACGGCAAGGGTCGCGCCTGCTGCCACGATGATGGCGGGCGAGTTCTGGGAGACGCCACCGGTGGTGCCGCCATCGCCAATCATCAGGGTGCCGGCACTCACCGTCGTGTCGCCGGCGTAGGTGTTCTGGGCGGTGAAGGCGAGCGTGCCGGTGCCGGTCTTTTGTAAGGGGTTGTTGGTGGCACCAGCGGTACCGCCGGCGATGACGCCACTCATTTCCGCGTCGATGGCGGCGAAGCCGTCGTTGACCTGGATGGTTCGCGCGCCGCCGGCGAGGGAAACCGCTTGTTGCCAATCGAGCGTGGCATCGGCGCTCGGGTGGCCGAGAACAAGTGTCCTTCCGCTGCCAATGAAGTTGGTAGCCGTCCAATTGATGGATGAGGTGCTGAATTTCACCGTGCGGAGAGCACCGAAGGCGGCGAAGCCACCGGTGCCGGTGGTCCACCGCAACTGGCCGCCAGCGGTGCCGAGTTGGCGCGTGAAATCTCCATGGCCGAGGCCGAGCACCCCGCCATTGAAGGTCAGGGCGCTTTCACCCGCTC
>JBGSUP010000010.1:0-2570 GCA_041753485.1 Akkermansiaceae bacterium | reverse complement strand
GCGGGTGCGGCGGCTGGACCTCACCGTGGATGCGCGGAAGAATCCAGGCGTTGTGGCGATGCCACCCGCGGCGATGGACGAGCCGCCGCCGAAGGATCGAAGTCCGGCCACGCCGGGTTGGATTCCCAGAGAGGTGGCGTTGCAGGGATTGGAACTGCGCGAGGCGAGCGTGAACGCGCAATTGGATCAGGGCTTGGTCACGGCATCCGGCATGCGGGTGATGGTGGAGCCGACCGGAGGCAAACGCGCGTATCGGGTGGAAATCGCCGGTGGCGGCATCCAGCTTCCATTCCATCTGCTGCCGGAAATCCGCTTGGATCATGCCCGCCTGCGCTACCAGGACGGCGCGGTTTTCCTGACCAGCGCGGCGGCCTCGGCATGGGGCGAAGGCCGGATCGATGCCAGCGGCGAGTGGGATCGCCAGCTCCGGCAATTCTTCATCGAAGGAAATGTTGCAGGGGTGAAGTGTGAAGAGCTTTTCAGCGGCGATTGGGCGAAACGGGTCATCGGTGTCATCAGTTCGGATTTCTCCGCAAACAATCATGGTGGGGAAGTTGCGGCCCGGGGCCGCCTGACGCTGCGCAACGGCACGCTAACAGCCTTGCCGATCCTCGATGCCTTGGCCGCCTATGCCGATACCCGGCGCTTCCGCATGCTGGCCCTCAGCGAGGCGCATGCCGTGTGGAATTGGAGAAAGGATCTCATCGATCTCAATCAAGTCGTGCTCGCCAGCGAGGGCCTGGTGCGCTTGGAAGGCCGGATGTCGATCCGTGGGCGCGATCTTGAGGGCGATTTCCGCCTTGGCTTGGCACCCGGCACCCTCGCGACCATTCCCGGCGCGGAAACCCATGTGTTTTCGCCCGGTGAGAGGGGCATGCTCTGGGCACCGCTGCGAATCAGCGGCACTCTCGACGATCCCAAGGAGGACCTCACCGACCGCTTGATTCTCGCCGCGGGTTTGCGGATGCTCGAGACCTTGCCTCAATCCGGCGGGAAAGTGCTCAAATTCACCCGCAACGTGCTGGGCGACGATCCCTCCAAAGCAGTCGAAAAAGGGGTGAAAATCATTGAAGAGGGCAGTAAAACCGTGCGCGAAGTGAGTGGAATCCTCGATAGCATTCTCGGCGGTGGTCAGAGCGAAAAGCCGCAACCCAAGACCGATCCGGAGGCGGGTCAGCCGTGATATCGCGAAATTTTTCCAGCGTGGCCAGCGTGTGGAAACCGGCTTGAAACGGCGTGCATTTTCTTCTTTCGCGCTTTGTTACGACCCTGTCACATGGCGGGGGCTTGCCTTGTGGCCGAAGCGCTCCTAGATTCCCGCGCGGTGTTTACTTCGTGTTGGCACGGAGGCTGCAACCATCTCCCTCAAGCAGACATTTCTCTTTGTGATTTCCCCTAAAACATTGCTTCCAGGCTTCAGACGCGCCTTCACGCTGATTGAGATCGTCGCGGTCATTGCGGTTCTCGTCACCTTGCTGGTGTCCGGGGTGGCGCTGCTGGGCGGAACCGGATCGCAGGCCCGCAGGGCGGGCGCGGACATGCTGACCGGCATGATCGAACAGGCGCGCACCTCAGCCATCACCTCGCGGTCTTATGTGGTGCTTGCGGTGGCCGAGCCGGGCGACCTGCCGACTGGCGACCAGCGTGTCCGGCTCGGGTTGTTCAAAGTGGAGCCGGACAAGTGGCCGGATGACCCGTCTCAAACCATCGGCGCGGTGCTGATGAGCCGTTGGCGGATTTTGGAAAATGGCCTGGTGTTGATTGGCGGGCAGGTGGACGGAGTGGAAAATCCACTCGACGGTGGTGAGTTGTCGCTCGCCTTTGGCAGCGGTTCCAAATCCCGGACAGTCAAGGTCCACGCCCTCGTATTCAATCCCCGGGGAGGTCTGCACTATCCGCTGGGTTCCACGCCAATGGGCATGCGCATCGCGGAGGGCGGCTACCGCGGCGGCAAGGCCACAGCCAACCGCCGCGGCGATTCCCAAACCATCGCTGAAAACCGCCTGAAAATCGGCCGCGTCACCGCGCGCCCCTATCGGATTGACGGATGAAGCACTCCACACCGCAGCTAGTTTGCCTTCCAGGCGCCACCTTGATTGAGGCCATCATTGCCGTCGGGGTGCTGGCCGTGGCGGTGCCGTTGGTCTTCGGAGCCCTCGCGGAAGCCGGTAAAAGCGGACTCGCCTCGCAGGCGGAAACCCGCAGCACTTGGATGATTCCCGCTTGCATGGAGGAAATCCAGGCCTCGCGCGACGGCCGGCCACGCTACTTCTCCACCACCAAAACCGGCCAGCCGTTCCCCCCCAGCGGCGACATTTGGGCACTCGCGTTTTCCGCCGATGGCAAACCCGTCGGCAAACTCTCCAAATCCCTCTACGACAAGGGAGCCAAGGAACTCGATGGCAAGGCGGTGCGTTACATCGCCGTGCTCAGCGCCACCACCCAGCCGCCGGTGGCCAACACCACCCCGATGCTCAAGTCGCGCGTCTCCATCGAATACCCCGCCGCGGGTCCCGCCAAGAAGCGCGCCAAACTCGATTTCCACACCCGCATCCCATGAAGCCCGCTCC
>JBGSUP010000009.1:0-2457 GCA_041753485.1 Akkermansiaceae bacterium | reverse complement strand
CTCTTCGTGGTGCCGGTGTTCTATCTGCTCTTCGACTGGCTGGCGCGCAAGGTCACCGGCCACTCCAGCGCCCAAGGCCTGCGCCGCGCCGCCCGCGTGGAGGCCGAGGTGGAAGCGCAGGTGTCCTGATCCCTTTTCCCTGTTGCGATTCAATCAAAGGCCAATGGATCAAATTTCGGCGGATGTCGCCGGATTTTCATCAGACACCGGAATCATGGAACGGGATATCCCCGCGCCGGGGATGACATCCACCTCACCGGGCTGGATCGGCTGCCGGAACATTTCGCGCAATGCGCATGAAATTCCACGGCCACGGGATCCTCAGCCGTTGAGCTTGGCCAGCGCCTTGGGCAGGAAGACGCCGTTCTTGCGGATGAGCTTGCCATCAAAGCGGATCTCACCGCCTCCCCAGTCCTTGCGCTGGATGCTGACCATGTCCCAGTGGACTTGCGAGCGGTTGCCATTGTCCGCCTCTTCATAAGCCTGGCCCGGCGTGAAGTGGAACGAACCGGCGATTTTCTCATCAAAAAGAATGTCGCGCATCGGTTCGCGGATCACCGGATGGAAGCCGAGCGCGAACTCGCCGATGTAACGCGCGCCCTCGTCGCTATCGAGGATCTTGTTGAGTTGTCCGGTCTTTCCGCCGGCTTCGGCCTTGATGATTCTCCCCTTGGAAAACTCCAGGCGGATGCCGTCGAAGGGAATGCCCTGATAGATCGTCGGCGCGTTGTAGGAAACCACGCCTTCCACCGACTCGCGGACGGGTGCGGTGAAGACCTCGCCGTCCGGAATGTTATAACTGCCGCCGCAGACGATGGCGCGGATGTTCTTGATGGAAAACCTCAGGTCGGTGCCGGGACCGGTGATCTCCACGCGATCGGTGGCGTCCATGAGTTTCCTGAGCGCGTTCATTGCCGGCAGCAGCGACTTGTAGTCGAGCAGGCAGACCTTGAAGTAAAAATCCTCGAAGGCCTCGGTGCTCATGCCCGCCTGCTGGGCCATGGATGCGGACGGCCAGCGCAGCACGCACCACTTCGTCTTGCGCACGCGGTGATCGAGCACCGGTCGCATGTGCTTCATGGCGAGTTTCATCTTTTCGGCCGGGACATCCGAGGTTTCAGCGATGTTGTGGCCGCCGCGGATGGCGATGTAGGCGTTCATGTCCTTCATTTCCGCAAGCAGGTGCTTGGAAATCACCGCGTATTGCGCGTCCTCGCCCCCCTTGAGCATCTCACGGGTGAGGCGGCCCTGATGGACCCGCAGGAAGGGCAGCGCGCCCCTGGCCCGCACCTCGCGGATCAAGGCGAGGCCGATCGAGTCCGGAACGTCGTGCAGATCGAGCAGCACTTTTTCGCCCTTCTTGAGCGATGTCGAGTAACGGACAAGCTGGCGGGCGAGGGCGTCGATGCGGGCGTCGTGCATGGGCGCTGTGATAGAACGTGCGGCTGCGGGTTCCAAGCGCCAATTGTGGCGCGGGCGCGCCTGAGTTTCCGCTTCCCGCCCGCCGCCTCACGTTCTACACCAAGCGCATGGTGCTCGGCGTTCTCGGTTCAGGTTCCGGTTCCAACATGCAGGCGATTCTCGATGCGATCGACGCCGGCACGCTCGACGCGCGGATTGCCATCGTGCTCTCGGACCGGCCGGACGCCTTCATTCTGGAGCGCGCGCGGAAACGCGGGATCGAGACCGGCATCATCGACTGCCGCGGGTTTCGCACGAAGTTTCCCGAGGAGGCGCAGCAGGAGACCGCCGCCCGCCTGCTTGCGGCAGGGGTCGAACTCGTCTGTCTTGCCGGGTTTCTCCGCCTGGTGAAACGCCCGCTGCTCGATGCCTTCCCATGCCGCATCCTCAACATCCACCCCGCGTTGTTGCCGGCGTTTCCCGGGCTGGAATCGTGGAAACAGGCGCTCGCTGCGGGTGTTTCCGAGACCGGTGCCACCGTGCACCTGGTGGATGAAGGCATGGATACCGGCCCGGTCATCCTTCAGGAGCGCGTGCCGGTTCTGCCGGGCGACACGGCGGAATCGCTGCATGCGCGCATCCAACTCGCCGAGCACCGGCTTTACCCGGCTGCCATCACCAAGCTCGCGGTGACATGAGCCCGCACATCGACGAGCACTGGATGCGACTCGCCCTCACCGAGGCGCGCAAGGGGATCGGGAAAACCGCGCCCAATCCGCCGGTCGGCGCGGTGATCGTGAAGGACGATGTGCTGTTAGGCTCCGGCTGGCACCGTGCCGCAGGACTGCCGCACGCCGAGCGCGAGGCGTTGGCTGATGCATGCGAAAAGCATGGTCCGGCCGCCGTGCGCGGTTCCACCGTATACATCACGCTGGAGCCATGCTCCACCCATGGTCGCACGCCGCCCTGCACCCAGGGGCTCATTGATGCGGGTGTGGCACGCGTTGTTTACGCCTGTGTGGACCGCAATCCGGACCACGCCGGCCGCGCCGACGC
>JBGSUP010000008.1:0-3397 GCA_041753485.1 Akkermansiaceae bacterium | reverse complement strand
CCACGGCAGGTCCTGGCGGGCTGCCGATCGCTCATTTGCCTCGCGTTGAACTATTTCCCCGGCCGCAGCCCTTTCCCGGCGGGCCATCCCGGAGGATACCGCATCGCCCGCTACGCATGGAACGACGACTACCACGGGTTGATTGAGTTCCGGCTCCGCAGGTTCGACCTGATGTTAGAGACCCTCGGCGGCATCCAGAAACGATATGTGGACACCGGCCCCGTGCTCGAGCGTGACTTCGCCACCGATGCCGGCCTCGGCTGGAACGGCAAGTCCACCATGCAAATCCACCGGCGCCTGGGGACCTGGTTTTTCCTCGCGGAAATTCTAACAACCCTGGAGCTCGCGCCGGACGAACCGTTCGGCGATCATTGCGGGAAATGCATCCGCTGCATCACCGCCTGCCCGACTCAGGCGATCACCGCGCCCCACCGGCTGGACGCGCGACGCTGCATCTCCTATCTCACCATCGAACACAAGGGGCCGATTCCACTCGAATTCCGCGCTGCCATCGGCGACCGGATCTATGGCTGCGACGACTGCCTCGATGCCTGCCCGTGGAACCGCTTCGCCGCCGAGTCGCGGGAAATGGCCTTCCAGGCGCGTGGCCCGGTGTTTGAAAAACAGCTCCGTGATTTCCTCGATCTCGACGAAGACGCGTTCCGCGCCCTGTTCGCCGGATCGCCGGTCAAGCGCATCAAGCGCCCGCGATTCCTGCGCAATGTCTGCGTGGCCCTCGGTAACACCGGCGGTCCGGAGGATCTGCCTGCGCTTGCCCGTGCGGCCGTGGATCCGGATCCACTGATTTCAGAGCACGCGCAATGGGCGGTCTCCCGGATCCGGGGCCGGCACCCATGATGGAGCCAGATGAAAGACGCTGGCTCCGCATGGCTTGATCCCCCCGGTATTCCGAAGCTTGCACACTGGCATGTCTTGAGTCATGATGATTTCGCACAGGGGGATTTGCAGCCCGCAGACGGAGCACCCGATTCAGATCCGTCACTGTGCGAAACCCTTGCAGTTCACCCGGCATGAAAAGTCGATTCAACAGGTATGTCTGGGCGGTGATTCTGGCTGTTGTGGTGCTTCTGGTGATGGCCGGGCTCAGGGCGGTAAAGTCCGGTGCCCCGGGCGGGGAGTCCGGTTCAAGCGTGGCGGGGATTTTGGAATCCCCGGCAGAAGCGGTTGAGCTTGCGGATGGGGAGGAGACTCCGGCGGCTTCCCCAGTCTCCAGTGCAACCGGCCTGCCCCGGCAGCTGTCCGGGCGGTGGCGGTCCGAAATCCCGCGCATCCCCGATTACCTGGACCGTGTTTCTGCCGGGATGCGTGCGGTTTTCCAGACATTCCAAGCCAGCTACCCGCAGTTCGATCCCACCCAGCGGGATCAATTCGCCCAAGCGCTGCTCGCCAAACGCGCCACCTATCCCAAGGTTTTAGGCGAGCAGGATTCGGCGGACTTCAGCGCGTGGCTGGAACCGATGGAGGCCATGCAAAAGGCGCTGATCGCCGCCCGCGCCGCCCACATCGGCATCGCGGTGAACTCGTCGGATGACGATGGCCGCTTCTTCACCCTGATCGGCTTCGAGGGAATGAAGCCGCTCTATGTGACCACGCAGAATGTGCAGGCTGCCGCCTCCACGTCCGCAAACCTGGTCCGCCTCAATGCCACGTTCGACCCCTCGCTGGGTGCCGCAGTGGGGGGTGGAGGTCATTATGTGAACGTGAACGACCACGGCACCATCTACGAGCACGCCGAGTTTCAACTACCCGATTCCGGGGGTTCGCGCGTCATCCTGAAGGAAATCGATGATGCGGGCAACCGCTCGCACACAACCCACGTCACCGGGACAATGGCCGCCTGGGGCTACAACAGCGAGCTCATCGGCATGGCACCGCGGCTGTGGATTCGCTCACACATCCAGCAGAACACCTCCGACGTCACCAGCTATGGCATGCAGTTTCCCGGTCAGAAACACGGCGCCATCAATCCTCGCAACGGGCAAGCGGAGTTGAAGTCGATCATCGGCACCACTTCGCTCGGCTACGATCTGGAGTTTCATAACAACTGCATCTACACCGCCTCCGCTGCGAGTTTCGACACCACCTTGCGCGACTATCCGTATTACACCCATTTCTTCGCCGCTTCCAACAACGGTCCCGGCAACCTCACCCTCGGCAACGAGTGGCCGATGTGCAAAAACCTCCTCACCATCGGCTCGGTGGATGACGCTTCCCGCGACGGGAACGGCGACTACCTCTCCGGGGGGGCGATCAGCAGCTTCAGCGCGCGGGGCCCGACCTTTGACGGCCGCATCAAGCCCGATCTAACCGCCAACGGCGGCAGTCTGCTCTCGACCGACGGCACCGCCAGCCAGAGTACGAAATCCGGCACCTCGATGGCCACGCCAAACGCCGCAGGCTCCGCAGCGCTGCTGGTGGATTACATTTCACAAAAACTGCCGGGCCACTGGGTCCGCTCCTCCACTCTCAAGGCCCTGCTCGTCAACACTGCGACCGATCTCGGCAACACCGGCCCCGATTATTTCCACGGCTGGGGCGTCATGAACCTGAAGGCCGCCGCCGGAATCGTGAAACGCTATGGTGAAAACCCCGCCAGCCGCGTGGTTCTCGAAGACGAACTCACTCAGAACGAGACGTGGTCGGCAACCTACCATTACGACGGCAGTGGTCCGGTCCGCGCCACCCTCACGTGGATTGATCCCGCAGGTGCCGGCCAATTCTCGGGCACCACCGACCGCAGTCCGCGGCTGGTCAACAACCTGGACCTGCGGCTCGTTTCAGAGGGCGGCACGGTCTATCAGCCCTATGTGATGCCATTCACCACCGGTTCGGGCGGCATCCCCGCCTACGACCCCGCCCTCTACTCCGCCATCGCGACCACGGGTGGGAATTTCACCGACAATGTCGAGCAGGTGGCTGTGGCGAGCCCGCCGGTCGGCACCTACACCGTGCGTATCAGCCATGGTGGCAATCTTCAGGGTGGCAATCCGCAGAAGTTCTCCCTCGCCGTCACCGGCATGGCGCAAACCACGGCGGTCTCCCCGGTGATCGCCTCGGTCTCTCCGGCCACCGGCGACGCGACGGACAATTTCGCCCTAACGGTCAATGGGACGGGATTTTTGTTAGGCACCGACGTGATCCTGCGCCGGGTCGGCTCCGCCGATGTCAAAGCCTATGGACTGATGCCGGTGGACCACCGGATTCTGTGCCGTATCGACAGCGCCGCGATGGCGAGGGGCTACTGGGATGTGGTGGTGCGCGCGCCCGGCGGAACCGAGACGGTGCTCCATGACGGATTCCTGATGCCGGCGGCCGATCCCATTCTTTACGCCAATGATTTTGAAGACGGCTCCGACGGCCTTGCCATGGGCGCGGG
>JBGSUP010000007.1:0-6104 GCA_041753485.1 Akkermansiaceae bacterium | reverse complement strand
GGAGCTTCACTCCCTGAGCCGGGGACGTTAGTCCCCGGTGGAGCGGCGTTCGTCGCTGCCGGCCTCGGTGTTTGCCTTTGCCAAGCCGATCGCCGCCGGCAAAGCCTCCGTAGCCGCCTATCAGCAGGCCTTGTGGGAAGCGGCGGAAGAAGCCTACCGCTCGCGGAATTTGTTCAATGGCTCGCTGGCCATGACCCTGCTTGCGGGTCTGCGCAAACACGGCACCAAAAACCGCATCCTTGACGGGGCGGACGACTCGGAGCTGCCCTACGACCGGATCCTCGCCGCCGCGCTGGCGTTCTCCAGATTCATCCGCCATGAAACCGACCAGCCGCGGGTGGCCATCGTGCTGCCTCCCGGAAAAGCCGGACTCATCGCCAATCTCGCCGTGCTTTTCGCCGGAAAAACCCCGGTGAACCTCAACTTCACCGCCGGCCCCGAAGCGATCCGCTCCTGCATCCGCCAGGCCGGCGTGGACCGCTTCATCACCGCCGATCCGTTTGTTAGAAAAGTCTCCGCCTTTCCCTGGCCGCCTAACAGGGACCTCGTCCTCATCGAGCGCGTCCTGCCCAGCCTCAGGAAAAAGACCGTCACCTGGGGCGTTCTCTCGAAGCTGCTGCCCACGGCCGTGCTGGGCCCGCTGCTCGGCATCACCAGGCACCGCGGCGATGATGAGGCCGCGCTGCTCTTCACCTCCGGATCCTCCGGCGAGCCGAAAGGCGTCGTGCTCAGCCACCGCAACGTGCTTGCCAATGTCACCCAGTTCGGCTCCCGCCTCGATCTGCCCGCCGGCTCCGCGATTCTCGGCTGCCTGCCGCTTTTCCACTCCTTCGGCTGCACCGTCACCCTGTGGTTTCCGATCATCGGCGGCGTCAATCTCGTCACTTACCCCAGCCCGCTGGAAACCAAGCGCCTCGCCGAGCTCATCGCCCTCCACCAGGTGAACGTGCTGCTCTCCACTCCCACCTTCCTGCGCGGCTACATGAAGCGCATCGACTCCGCCCAACTCGCCTCGCTCAGGCTGGTGGTCACCGGCGCGGAAAAACTCCCGCAGTCACTCGCCAATGCCTTCGAGGAGAAATTCGGCATCCGCCCGCAAGAAGGCTACGGCCTCACCGAAACCTCGCCCGCCACCAACGTCAACCTGCCCGACCCCGCGCCGGAGACCGACGCCTTTGTCCTACCCTCCTCGCGCCAGGGTTCGGTCGGCCAGATGCTGCCCGGCCTCGCCATCCGCATCACCGATCCCGCGACGGATCGCGAGGCTCCCATCGACCACCAGGGAATCATCTGGTTCAAGGGCGCGAACGTTTTTCCCGGCTACCTCGGCGATCCCAAAAAATCCGCCGAGGTCCTCAAGGACGGCTGGTTCCGCACCGGCGATGTCGGCCGCGTGGATGCCGACGGCTTCCTCTACATCGAGGGCCGGATTTCCCGCTTCTCCAAAATCGCCGGCGAGATGGTCCCCCACGAGACCGTCGAGGCCGCCGTCAACAAGGTGCTTGGCCTCGATGGTGAGGCGGAGCGCCGCATCGCCATCGTCGGCGTGCCGGACGAACAAAAGGGCGAGGCCATCCTGCTGCTTTCCACCGTCGCCGGCCCCGCGCTCGAGCAGGAATGCATCGATCTTCGCTACAAGTTGTTAGACGAGGGTCTGTCGTCCCTCTGGTGCCCGAAGCAAATCCTGCCCGTCGCCGAGATCCCCGTCCTCGCCTCCGGCAAACTCGATATCAAAGGCTGCGACGCGCTGGTGAAACGCGGCTGATATCCGGCGCGCACGCCATCTACCCGTTGCCGATGGCGGCGGCTTTCGGACGCAGCAACGAGAGCCCGAGTAGGAGAAATCCCAAACCCAGGGAAACCGCCAGCAAAACGCAGGCCTCCAGCACCGCCTGGCGGTAGCCGAGCACCGAAACATCGATGAAGGGATAAGGGTAGCTGCCGATGATCTCGCCCCGCACCAGAGCATAACCGAGAAAAACAAACGGGTAGGCCGTCCACTTCAGCGGCAGCGACCAGTCCAGGGCCTCCCGCCGCGGCGACAGGCACCAGTCGGCAAGCACGCCCGCGGGCACGACATAGTGAAGGATCACATCCGCCACCCACTGGGCTCCCTGCGCAGCCCAGATTTCGCGCAGCAGCAGATGATAAGCGATCGCGACGAGCAGGATGCCGGTGGTGATGCAGCCTTTCACGGCGGCACTCTCGAGCCATGCGCCGAGCCGCCGGTTGATGCCCAGCGACAACAGGCTGAAGACGATGGCGACGAACAGGTTGGTGAAAATCGTGAAGTAGCCGAAGTAGGTGACCAAAGCGTCGAACAGGGATTTGCCGTTCGAGTTGGCTTGGCGAACGGTCAACCAAAGCTGCAGCAGCACGCCGGACCAAGCCGCCACGGCAAGTGCGGGGCGCAGGAATGCGGTGGTCGGGGCACGGGAATTCATGGTTACATGATAAGGTGCGGAGCGGCGGCGGCGGCGGCCGGTCCGTTCAAGCGGCCCCCGGGCGGACCTGTCCCGCAATCAGGACGGAACCGTCCTGCACATGCGTGCGACTGCGGGTGATTGGCATGCCATGTCTTTAACCGCAGCGGGCTCACCGGCCAAGCAAAATCAGGATCCGCACCCGCCCCGCGCATCTCTGAAGAATTTCATGGGAAACCGCCGCGATGCCGCTAGAACGTCCTTTGCAAACCCGTTTCACCGCCATGCCCCGCGTCACCATCACCGTCCCCGGCAAAAGTCCGCAACCCTACCGCTTCCAACTCGACCGCCGCGTGGTCTCCATCGGGCGGGGCAGCCACAACGCCATCGTGATCGATTGCGGTTCGATCTCGGTTTCCCACGCGGAAATGCGGCGGGTCGATGGCGGTTACGAGCTTCACGATCTGGAATCGACCAATGGCATCAAGCTTGCTGGCGAGCGCCACCCGGTGATTCCACTGCGCAGCGGGCTGTCAGTAAAACTCGGCGATGTGGCATTCGATTTCCTGCTCAGCGATGACGAGCGCGAGGCCTTGGCACGCGAGAAACCGGAGGAGGAATCGCCGATCCTCACCGAACTTGAGGATGCGCCGGCTGAGCCCGCAGCGGCGGAGCCCGTTGAGCGGGACGCGCGGGAAAACAGGCCTTTGGAGCCCGAAGCACGCTCCGGCTGCGGGGCGATCGTGCTGTTTTTGGTGCTTGCGGTGCTGGCATTTTGCGTGGGCATGGCGGTCCGTTTCCAGAAGGACACCGGCGACTCGTGGATCGAGACCATCCAGAAGCGGTTCCAGTCCGCGCCGGCAGACGCCGCGCCTGCCACAGCACCGGCTCCGGCTGGCGGCGGTGAAGCGAAGTGAAACGCGGGGCTTGATTTGCCGCATCTCCCTGGCATCCCCCCGCGTTTGGGGTTGAGTTGCCGGTTGCGGCGGCTATCGTCGCATCCCTCCACCCGCCCATGTTCCCCGCCATTCTCAAAGTTCCCGTTCTGGCCGCCGTGATCTCCGTGTTTGCCCCGCCCGCCCGTGGCCAGGAGAGCATCATGGTGGTCGAGGCTCACTCCGGTAAAGTTCTCGTCGCCGCCAACGCCTCGGCGAAACGCCCGATCGCCAGTCTGACCAAGATCGCCACTGCTGCCGTGGCCGTGGACTGGGCGGTGGCCACCGGCTCGGACCTCGGAACCCTCCGCATCACCGTGCCGCAAACCATCACCCTCGTCGGCGGCCCGAATCCAATGAACCTCCAACCCGGCGATTCGCTGACGATGCGCGATGCGCTGTATTCCGCGCTGCTAGGCTCCGACAACCTCGCCGCCCTCACCATCGCCGATCACGTGGGCCGCGAAATCATCACCCGCCGTGGGAGAAACGGCGAACCCGTCGCCGAGTTCGTCGCGGAAATGAACCGCCTCGCCAAGGCGCTGGGCATGACCCAGACGCGCTTTGCCAACCCGCACGGTCTGGAGCGCCAGGGAGCCAAGGCATTCTCCACTGCGGCCGACGTCGCCAGGCTCTCGATCTACGCAATGCGCCGGAATGCCTTCAGTTTCATTGTCCGCCAACCGGACCGCCAGGTCACCGTCCATGGCGCGGGCGGCACCCGCAGCTACCGCGTACGCAATACCAACGAATTGATCGGTGAACCCGGAATCCTCGGCTTGAAAACCGGCACCACCGCCGCGGCCGGCCCCTGCGTGGCGGTGTGCATGGACCGCGAACCGCTCATCCGCACCAAGCCGGACGGCTCCAAGGGAGTCACCCCGCGCCGCCTGATCGTGGTGGTGCTCGACAACCCGGACCGTTTCAACCGCGCCCGTGGCCTGATCCGCCAGGGCTGGGCGGTTTACGACCCGTGGCTCGCCGCGGGAGCCCCGGTCCAGGATCGCCGCCGCGAGTTGCTCACCGTGCCGGACCCGGGATAAAACCTGGTTTTTCCCTGCCGATACCTTCGAACCGAACCCCTGCAAACCTCGTCCCATGTCCACCGATCCGCTGCTCGATCTGCTCCGCCGCAAAGCCCGCTACACCCATCAGGAACTCGCCGATCTGCTGTCGCAGGATGCCGGTTCGGTCGCACGCCGCGTCGCTACTTGGGAAAAGGATGGCACGATCCTCGGCTACCATGCCGTGATCGATCCCGAAGCCGCCGGCGACACTTCCGTTTCCGCCTTCATCGAAGTGAAAGTGACTCCCGAGCGCGGCGGCGGTTTCGATCGCCTCGCGATGCGCATCGCGCGCTTCGATCCGGTGGTTTCGTGTTATCTCGCCAGCGGCGGTTATGACCTGATGGTCGTCGTCGAGGGCGGTGATCTGCGCGAGGTGGCGCGCTTTGTTTCGGAGAAACTCAGCACCCTGGAAGGAGTGCTCTCCACCGCCACCCACTTCCGGCTCAAGACCTACAAGGAGAATGGCTTCATCTTCGAACGCGAGATTCACCCCGAGCGCCTCGCCGTCTCACCTTGAGGAAAAGCGCCGCGCCCGTGGCTCACGGCAGCGGCCTGATGAACATCTCCTTGAAATGGATCACGCTCTTCGGGTCGTGCCCCTGGATGGCGATGGTGCCCTCTCCGAGCTTGCGCCCCGGCATGTTGTTGAGGGTTTTGGCCGGATCCCAATCTTCTGGCTGGGTCCAGTCGGTGGTGACCTTGCCATTGATTGAAATCACGATGCGGTGCCCCTCCACCTTGATCGAGTAGTCGAACCACTCGCCGTCCTTGTGCGGTGCCTGGTCCATCACATCGGATACGGCATAGAGTCCGCCGGTTTTCTTGCGGTCCGTGTGGGTGGCATTGACCTGGCACTCGTAGCCTTTTGCCGGCCATCCCTTGTTCTCGAAGACGGTGTGAAAATAGATTCCGCTGTTAGAACCCGGCGTGGTCTTGACCTTGGCCTTGAACTCGAAGTCGCGGAACTTCGCGTCTCCCTCTCCGCCGGTATAAAACAAATGCGCGCGCCCGCCGCTGACGACCAACTCGCCATCCTTGATGCTGAAAACACCGGGCGTTTCCTCGTTGGATCTCCAACCGGAGAGATCCGTGCCGTTGAACATCGGAACCCAGCCGTCATCGGCAAAAAGCGGCACATGGGTGGCCATTACGGCAAGCAGGCAGAGAAGCGTCTTTTTCATGGTGATGGTGATGCTGGATGTTTCGGTAATACTGGTTGTTTCGGGCTTTCCTTTCAGAGTTGCATGGCCGGTTCCCGGCCAACGATCTCCTCCATCGCCGCCATGCTGGACTCGAGCGCCCTCACGAAGGCGAACTGGTTGCGGCAGCGGTCGAGATTGTGCGTCCGGCGCTTGATCTTGAAATACACGTCACCGTCGAGATAGTCGGTTAGAAAACGGATGCCCACCTCCAGCGTGATCAACTTGCCGGAAAACGCCAGGTTCTCCCGCTCCGCGGCGTTCAGGAAGGTGGCGCTGGAAAGATACCCCCTGACCAGCGCCTCGAAGCGATCGAGCCGCACGCCGATGTGGGCCGGATCCGGATCATCCTCGCGCGAGGAGGGCGTGGCGGTGCGCACCATGTCGCCGAAGTCATAGAGCGCGGAGCCCGGCATCGTGGTGTCCAGGTCGATCACGCAGACGCCCTCGGCGGTGGCGTCGTCGAGCAGCACGTTGTTG
>JBGSUP010000006.1:0-7728 GCA_041753485.1 Akkermansiaceae bacterium | reverse complement strand
CGCAATCGCGTTGGCCACGGGTGCCGCGCTGGGAGTGGCGACGGTGGCGTTGTCCGCGCTGCTGCCGGCATGGTGCGGGGTGGCATGGGTGGGCGTGGGAACCGGCCTGGGATATGCGTTGTGCAATGTCCCTGCGGTGTTCCTGCAAGCGCCAGCGGTGCAGGCATGGATTGGCGCTGGTTTTGCCGTGGCGGGTGGCATCGTCCTGCCATCGGCAGTGAAGTGGCGGATCAAGCAGGCAGCCCGCGCGGTGTTTCCGATTTGGGGAGTCGTGGCCCTGTTCACGGCGTTGGTGTGGATGGATTCCGCTGCGTTTTTCATCATCCAGCATGCCGGGGATTTGAAATCCGGCACTTGGGGTGATGCGATGTTATGGCGCAACGCGGCGGTGCATCTGGCGCTGGCTTGTGTGGCGGGATTCTGGTTGGCGCGTGGCGGCGCGAAATCCCTGCCGGCCACCGCGTGGGTTCTGTTAGCCGTGGCGGCGCTTGCGGTGAATTCGGATGCCACAAGAGGCATCGCGGGATGGTTCTATCCGGCCGGGGTTTCGCTTTACTCCGCCGCGCTGGTGGCATGGCCGGGGTGGTTTTCGGGTGCGGCCGGGGTGAAACCCGCGGCCTGGCGGGCGGCGTGGCTGTTTGCGATCGCGGGTTGGTTTGGCTCCGCCAATGGCATCGGGATGGCACAGACGCTCGAGCGCGTGCCACCGGGTTTTGTGGCGGCGGCGGGCGCGGTGGTGGTGATGGTGATGATTCTGTCGGATCGCGGACGATGGCGTGTCGCGCTTGCCGTGGCGGCGGTTGTGCTCGCGGGATGGATTGGCGGAAAAGGAAATGAGCCGTCGGTTTTGTCAGCCGCCGAACGCGGGCGCCAGGTTTATGTTTCTGAAGGCTGCATCCACTGCCACTCGCAGTATGTGCGGCCGGGTTCTGCGGATGAGGAAATCTGGGGACCAGCGCGGCCGCTGCAGGGGGTGCTGAAGGGAGAGCCGGTGCTGATTGGCAACCGCCGGCAGGGGCCGGATCTCACTAATGTGGGCGCGAGGCGCTCCGAGCCATGGCTCAAGGCGCATTTCATCGATCCCCGCGCACTGGTTCCTGATAGTCCGATGCCATCCTACGCACATCTGTTCGATGATGGACGTGGAGAGGATCTAGTGCGTTATCTGAAGGAATCCGGCGTGGGGGCGACAGCGGATGTCATGGCGCGTGCGGCGTCATGGAAGCCCGGTCAAGGCTCCGGGCAGGATGCCCGGGCTGCGGGAAAAGTGCTGTTTGCCAATCACTGCGCGGCCTGTCACGGCGCGGAGGGTGATGGAAATGGCCCTTTGGCAGGACTCTTCATCCGACCTCCGGTGAATCTCGTCAAAGGTCCGTTCATCTGGACGGTGGCGGGACCCGATCAGGAGTTGCGTGTGGCGCGAGCGATCAAGTTCGGCATTGTAGGCACGGACATGCCGGGACACGAGGTGCTGACGGACGCACAAGTCAACGCGCTGGTGGCGGAGGTGTTGCGGCTGCGGGAAAACTGAGTTTTCAACCAGCGGGCTCGACCGGCCACGATTGGCCGATGGTTCCGGTGACGAAGTTCTCGGCGGGGATTTCGAGTTTCTCGAGTTCGGCGGCAAGGCGCAGCGGTGGCTCGGCGAGCGGTTCGTCGGTGAGGCGGAAGGTGCCCCAGTGCATGGCCACGGCGCGGCGGCAGCGGGTGTCGAGAAATGCCTGCACGGCCTCTTCGGGATTGAGATGCATCGGGCGCATGATGTGGCTCGGTTGATAGGCCCCGATCGGGATCATGCCAAAGTCGATGGGTCCGAAGTGTTCGCCGATTTCACGGAAGGCCGGGCAGTAGCCGCTGTCGCCGGCGTGCCAGAGTTTGCATCCAGCGCCTTCCAGCAGCCAGCCGCACCAATGCGCCTGGTTCCGATCCCAGAGGCTGCGGGAGGTGAAATGCTGGGCGGGGGTGGCGGTTAGCTTGACGCCAGTCGTGATTTGGCGGGTTTCGAACCACGGGATCTCGGTGACTTCCTTGAAACCGATCCGCCCGAGCCAGTCGGCGTGGCCCTCCGGGACAAAAAGCGGCAGGTTTGTTCCCAAGCGCCGGAGGGTGGGGAGGTCGAGATGGTCGTAGTGCGAGTGGGTGAGCAACACCGCGTGGAGCGGCGGCAGATCCTGCAATCCGCAGGGTGGCGGCGAGAGTCTGCGCAAGGAGGGCAGCGGCAGTGGCGCACAGTGGTTGGAAAAAACCGGGTCCACCAGCAGCGAGAGGCCGGCACCCTGAAGCAGGAACGAGGCATGGCCGAGCCAAATTGCGCGCCAGGCGGACGCGGGTGGTTCCGCGATCTCGCGCGGGTTGAGCGCAATCCACGCAGCCGGGGTGTCCGGGGCATCCGGCAACAGCGGCTTTTCATGCGGCGGCAGGCCAAGTTTCCAGCGCAGGATTTCGGGCAAACCATGCTCGTCGTGGATCCACGGATTCCGGAATGGCTTCGGACACATGACGGGGATTGGGTCGCCGGCGACGGCTCCGGCGATCAGCGGAGCAAGGCGAGGATCGGTTGGGGCCAGACGCCTAAGACAAGGGTGGCGATGGTTAGAATGGCGACACAAACCTTGCTGAAACCCGGCAGGGAGACCGCGGCGCATTCTCCAGGCTCCGCCCACCACATGGCGCGGACAACCTTGAGGTAATAATAGAAACCGGCTGCTGCGGCGATGAAGGCGACGCCGACACCGGCCCACAGCCCGGCGTCCACGGCGAGCGAGAAGACGAAGAACTTGCCGACGAAGCCGGCGGTGAGCGGCACGCCCGCCAGCGCGGCCAACAGGATGGTGAGCGCCAAAGCGAGCGTGGGATTGGTTTTGCCGAGACCGTTGAAGTCGCTGATGTTCTCGCCTTCCCGCTGGATGCGGACTTGGGCGAGAATGAAGAAAACGCCGAGGGTCATCAGCAGATATGTGGCGAGATAGAGCGAGACCACCTGCACGGAGCCGAGCGTGGTATCGGTTCCAGAAGTGCCTGCGGCAAGGGCCAGCAGCAGGAAACCCGCGTGGGCGATGGATGAGTAGGCGAGCAGGCGCTTGAAGTTGGTCTGCGGAATGGCGGCCAGGTTTCCAAACAGCAGCGTGGCGATCGACAGGATGATCAACAACTTGAGCACCGGGCCGCGCGTGAGGTCGTTGGCGAGGAAGGGATCGAGGAAACGCATCATTAGGATGAATCCCGCGGCCTTGGAGCCGACGGAAAGGAAAGCGGTGACCGGCGTGGGCGCACCCTGATAGACATCCGGGATCCAGACCTGCATCGGCACTGCGCCGATCTTGAAAGCGAGGCCGACCATGACGAGGGCGATGCCGAAGAGAAGGGGGGTGGGATTTGAAATTTGAAATTTGAAAGTTGTAATTTCGGAGAGACTCATGGTGCCGGTGGTGCCATAGACCCATGCGATGCCGTAAACGAGGAAGCCGGTGCTAAGTGCGCCGAGAATGAGATATTTCACGCCGGCTTCGAGCGAACCGACGTTGCGGCGCATGTAGGCGACTAGGATGTAGAAAGTGACAGTGACGAGTTCGAGCGCGACGAAGGCTCCGGCGAGGTCCTTGGCGGAGGCGAGCCACATCATGCCGGCGCAGGCGAAGACCGGGAGCGCGTAGAACTCGCCTGTGCCATTCTCAGAACCGGGATGTCTGGTGTAGCGGGCGAGGATTTTACGGTAGTCGATGGACATCAGCACGACGAACAGCGTGGTGACCAGCGCGAAGATTTTGTAGAAGCGGGCGAGTAAGTCGAATTGATAGAAGTTCCACAGCGGCCACTTTGCCCACTCGGAGTAGGGCTTCGCATCCGGGCCGATGGCCAGTGCGGTGAGGATAAGAACGCCACCCAGTCCGATGGCTGCGAATGCGCCGACCCATGCCTTGCTTTTGGTGGTCACGAAGGCTTCGGCCATGAGCAGGATGAGCCCTAGCGTGACGGTGAGTGCTTCCAGGTAATAGGCGGGCATGAGAAAATGGGTCTTATAGGTCCTACAGGTCGCATCGGACCTATTTTAGAAGATTCAACAGCAGATTCGGATAAAGTCCCACCGCGAACAGCGCGACAACGAGCAGCGCGGCTGGGATGCGGTCAGCCAGGGTGAGGTCTGTAGCGGCCTCGGTGGATTTCACGGCAGGACCTTGGAAGATGTTGCGATAGGCGCGCAGCATGTAAACGGCGGAGATGACGACACCCCAGATCGAGAGGATGCAGGCAATCTGCACCGGACCGAGGCCGGCGGTGCCGTCGTAGGTTTTAAAGGCGGCGAGGAAGACGAGGACCTCGCCGGAGAAATTGGCGAGGCCGGGCAGGCCGATGGAGGCCATCGCGGCGATGCCGAAAACGAAGGCGAGTTTCGGCGCGGATTTGGCGAGGCCGCCAAGATCGGTTAGATCGAGCGAGCCGGTGTTGCGCTCGATGCGGTCCGCCAGGCCGAAGAGCAGGGCGATGGAAACACCGTGGGCGAACATGAGCAGCACTGCAGCGGGCTGGGCGAGTTCGTTGGTAAATCGGCTGATCGGAATCGTGCCCATAGACTGACCACTGGCTGTAATTCCGGGGAATTCGACGCTTTGGTAGCTCGCGATCAGCGCGGCGATGGCGAGGAAGATGTAGCCCATGTGCATCACCGAGGAGTTGCCGAGCATGGTGTCGAGGCGTTTTTGCGAGATGGTGACGAAGCCCACCCACAGGATGTTGCCTAGCAGAAGCACGAGCAGTGGCGTGAGCCAGGCTTGCAGCCCCTCGGGAACGAGCGGCACGGCGACGCGCAGCAGGCCGTAGAGACCGAATTTTTTCAGCACCCCGGCATGCAGCATGGCGACGGGTGCCGGAGCGCTGGCATAAGCCGGAGCGGCCCACGAGTGGAAGGGAAAGAGCGAAACCAGCGTGCCGAAACCCACAAGCAGCAGCGCGGCGATGCTCTTTTGTGAGGCGTGATCGACCTTGTCCTTCGCGGCGATCATCCCGGCGATGTCGTAGGTGCCGGTGAGGTTGGCGAGCCAGACGAGACCAGCTAACAGAATGATCGATCCGAGGCCGAGATAAATGGTGATTTTCCAGGCGATCTCCTTGCGATCGCCGCGGCCGAGCATGCCGATCATCAGGAAGGTGGGGATGAGTGCGAGTTCGTGGAAGGCGTAGAAGAAAAACAGGTCGGTGGCGGCGAAGGCCCCGAGCGCGCCCGCGGAGATGAGCAGCGAGGAGCCGAAATAGAGTTTATCTTTTCCGTCCGGAGCCTTGCCGGAAAGCACGGCGGCGAGGGTGACGATGACGGTGAGCAGCACCATCACCGCGCTCATTCCATCGGGGAAACCGAAGGCGAGGTGGAGTGCGGGTTTCTCAAGCACGGGCAGGGAAAACGACCAGCACGAGCACTGCCAGGTGAACGCTGCACAGGTCCCAAGCGCGAGATTCACGGCGGACGCGCCAATCGCGGTGAGTCGGGTCGGCGCGCCCAGCAGGATCGCGATGAAGGCGGCGAGAGGGAGAAAAACGAGGATCGCTAACATGGGGTCAGAGGAAGACGGTGAAGTAGATCACGAGAATGACACCGAGACCGAAGGCGAAGGAGTAGCCTTGCAGTTGGCCGCCTTGGAGTTTGCGGAAAAGGTTGCCGAAGCTGGCGGCCCCGCGGCTCAGACCGCCGACGAGCAGGCCGTTGATGAGGAGTTCGTCGAAGAAATGGACGATGGCGGCAAAGGCGTCCTGAAAATAACGGACGAGATAGTTGTCGTAAATGCGGTCGATGTAGAAACGCTCGCGCAACAGAGGGATGGAGAGCGGGTCCTTGTCTTGGCCGGTGTAAAGGACGAACGCGGATCCCGCACCGATGACCAGCGCGATGGCGGACACCCAGAACAGGAAATTGAGGTGGAACTCGCCGGCATGTTGTGGCGCGGCGGGCGAGAACTGGTGAACGAAGCCATAGCCGCCGATCACCGCAAGGGTGCCGAGAACGACCAGCGGCACGAACATCAGCGGACCCACCTCGTGCGCATGATCGGCGTGATCGGATTTGGGTTTGCCAAGGAAGGCGACGACGAAGAGCCGCGTCATGTAGAACGGTGTGAGCACGGCCACGAAAGCCGCGATCCAGAAGAGCACCGGTTGCCTGCCGTGTGCGGCTTCGAGGATCAGTTCCTTGGAGAAGAATCCGGAAGTGAAAGGAACCGCGATGAGTGCGGCGAATCCGGCGAAGAACGTGATGCCGGTGATGGGCATCTTCTTGAGCAGTCCGCCCATTTTCCAGATGTCCTGTTCGTGGTGGCAGGCGTAAATCACCGCGCCGGAACCGAGAAACAGCAGCGCCTTGAACCACGCGTGGGTGAAAAGATGGAACATGCCCGCTTCACCGGCGAGCAAACCGACGGCCATGATCATGTAGCCGAGTTGCGAGAGGGTGGAATAGGCAAGCACGCGCTTGATGTCGTCCTGCTGCAACGCCATCAGCGCGGCAACCAGCGCGGTGATGCCGCCGGTCCAAGCGATCACGTCGCCGGCAAATCCCTCAAAGGCTTCGGTTCCGATGGAAAACTGCAGCCGGAAGAGCATGTAAACGCCGGCCGCGACCATGGTGGCGGCGTGGATCAGCGCGGACACCGGCGTGGGGCCTTCCATGGCGTCGGGCAGCCACACGTGCAACGGCACTTGCGCCGACTTGCCGACCGCACCACAAAACGTGCAAAGGATGGCTGCGGCGACGACCGCAGCGGAAACGCCGGCCGGGATTTTCATTTCGGAAAACGTGAGCGTGCCGGTGATGCCCCACAGCATGAGGATGCCGATCATGAAACCGAAATCGCCCACACGGTTGCAGAGGAAAGCCTTTTTCGCGGCATCGGCGGCGGATTCCTTCTGATACCAGTGGCCGATGAGCAGATAGGAGCTGAATCCGACCAACTCCCAGAAGATGAAGGTCATGATGAAGTTGTCCGCCAGCACGATGCCGGTCATCGAGAACATGAAGAACGACAGTCCGGTGAAGTAGCGGGCCTTGCCATCATCGTCTTTCATGTAGGCGAGCGAGAAGATGTGGACCAGCGCACCGATGCCGGTGACCACGATCATCATGCCGGTGGAAAGCCGGTCGAGCTGGATGCCGATGCGCAGGTGGAACTCGCCGATGGTCGCCCAATCAAACGCATGACTCCCGGTTTTTCCCAACAGCAGAAACGAGATCACCAGCGTGGCCACGGCGGATGCGGTGGAGACCAGCGGCACAAGCGGGTTCTTGCGCAGCACAAGCTGGCAAAGCGCGGCAACCGCAAGCGGGAGGAAGAGGAGGATCCAGGCGAGGGTCATGAGAAGAAGTGAGCAGTGGGAAGTGGAGTGTTCAGCCTTTGAGCGAAGTCAGTTCGTCGGTGTGGATGGTTTGGCGGGAGCGGTAGAGGGCGACGATGATGGCGAGGCCGACGGCGACCTCGGCGGCGGCGACAGTGATGACGAAGAAGACGAGCATCTGGCCGTTGTAATCCGGCAGGCCGTTGACCGGGTTGAAGCGGGAAAATGCGACCAGACTGAGATTGGCGGCGCTGAGCATCAGTTCCAGACACATGAAGACAACGATGATGTTGCGCCGCAGCACAACGCCCACCAGGCCGATGGCGAAGAGCAGGCCGGAGACGAGAAGGTAGTCGTTGAGTGAGGCCATGAATTGTAATGATGGATCAGTTCGATCCGTCCGATCCGACG
>JBGSUP010000005.1:0-15462 GCA_041753485.1 Akkermansiaceae bacterium | reverse complement strand
ATGTCGCCGAAGTGTTCCAGACGCCAGGCTTCCAAAGCGGCAGGTTCGGCCACCGGCACGGCGAACACCGCGAGGTTGTGCGATGAGGCACAGCCGCTGGCTGCAAACATGATGAAACCTCCATCCTCCAGCGCGCCGGTGTCCACCACCCGCGGTGTCGCGCTTGCCAAAGTGCTGTTAGATCCCAATTGGCCGTTCGAGTTGCCGCCCCATGCGGCCATGCCGCCATCGGTGAAACGCAGCAGGTTGTGATGTGCGCCGGCGGCAATCGCGGTGAGTGGCCGGTTTGGCAATGCTACTGCCACCGGCGTGGTGCTCTGGCTGATTCCGGTCGCGCCCAACTGGCTCTGCGAGTTGTATCCCCAGGCGGCGAGCGTGCCATCGGCGCACAGCGCAAGGCTGTGTGAGGCACCCGCCGAGATGGACTTCACCGACTTGCCGGCCAGTGCGCCGAACGAGCCGATCGCCACCGGCGAGGCACTGTCGGCGGTGCTGGAATTTCCGAGCTGCCCGCGCGGGTTGTAACCCCAGGCAAGCAGGGTGCCATCGGTGCACAGGGCGAGCGCGTGATATTGTCCGGCGGCGATCGAGACGGCTTTTTGATCGGACAATGCCACCGCCACCGGCACGAGCGTTCCAGTGTTTCCGCCGTTGCCGAGTTCTCCCTCATCGTTGTAGCCCCACGCGGCAATCGAGCCGTCGGAACACAAGGCATAACTCTGATAGGCACCCGCCGCCACGGCGACGACCTGTTTCCCGGCCAGCACGCCGTCGGTCTTCACAAGCACCGGCGTGCGGGCGGTGGTCTTGGTTCCATCACCCAACTGGCCATGGTTGTTGAATCCCCACGAGGCGACGGTGCCGTCGGAACACAAGGCGAGGTTATGATACGATCCGGAAGCAAGGGCGACGACCACTTTGCCCGCGAGCACGCCGGATGCGTCCACCGCTACAGGCCTGCTTTGGTGGGCCGACCCGTTGTCGCCGAGTTGTCCCTGGACGTTGTAGCCCCACGACGCCAGCGTGCCATCCGAACACAGCGCCACGCTGTGAAGGTAACCGGTGGCAATCGCGAAGATCGTCTTATCCGCCAGCACGCCCGTGTCATCGACCGCGACCGGCCTCAGCCGCTGCGTATTGCCACCATCCCCAAGTTGGCCGTAGTTGTTCAATCCCCAAGCCGCGACCCGCGTGCCGGCCCATTGCAGGACCAGGTCATTGCCGGTGCCGCCATAATAGTTAGCCAAAAAGGGATAGGTCTCACCACCGAACGTCAACCACACGCGCTGGCCATGGGCCAGGTTGGAGAAACGCCCGTGGATAGAACCCAGTCCGGTGTTGTTCACCATCGTCAATGTGGTGCCGGGAACGGGTGGATAAGCGAGAAGGATGTCCACCGGGAAACTACCTGTTAGTAGTTCATTGGCCGTCAGCGGGATGTCCGTGGCGGAATTGAAAACGAAGTTCTGCGGCAGGCGGGTGACCACGACGGTATAGGTCATGGTGGTGATGCCGTCTTCCGCTGTGACCAGCGTTTGGATTTCGTTTTCACCGACGTTCAAGGCAAGTTGCCGGCTGGCGGAGCCGTTCGTCTCGGGCACTCCGTTGATCTTCACCGTCGCATCCGGATATTGAGTCGTCGGGGTGATCGTCACGGTGCTGGTATCAAATGGCACGGTGGCGATGTAGCGTGTCGTCAGGCTGTCGAACTCCGGCAGGAAACCGCCCGATCCCAGTTTAAGCGACGCGAGTTTTGGGTTGAAGTTCAGCGCGGCGAACGCGCGCAGCACGCCATCGTTGCCGGCCGCGAGCAGGTATCCGTTGGAATAACTTAGGCGTCCACCTGCATTGAGGGTTTGGAGCAGAGCACCGTCTTCGAGGTTGAAGACCCATGTTTTGGTCTCACTGGAAATGACCAAGCGGTCGTTGAAAAGGATCGGCTGGTCGAGCAAGTATTCGTTGTAACTCGTGCCTATGGTTGTCTGATAGACCCGCCCCGGTGAACCATCGGCCAGCGCGTAGCTGCGCACGGCGTTGCCTTGGATTGCGAATACCCGCGTACCCGCAATCGCAGGTTTTCCGCCGGCACTACCGCCAACGGTCCATCGAATCGATCGCGACGGCAAATCCACGCAAGTTACCCCGGTGCCGATCAACACGGCGCTTTCGCCCTGAATCGCGGACACTGTGGGGCCGGCGTTCACGGGGATCGACCACAGTTCGTTGCCGTCATTGGAGTTGTGTTCGGTGAAACTGCCTCCCACGCATGTGAACAATCTGCCGGTGCTGAGTGTCGGCGTCCATCCGTCCTGCTGGTCCAGACTGACGAAGAATTTCTGGCTGCCGTCCATGTTATAGCCATACATGCCGCCATAGGACCCGCCGTTCACATAGATCCCCTGGTCGGAAATTGCGGGAGCTTCATAGGATTCCCACTGGGCGGCAAAGGTCGATGCCCAGATCTGTGATCCGGTTGTCGCGTTCAGGCAGAACAACTGTGGAATATCTCCTGTGCCCTTGCCGCGTTGGAAGTACACCCGGCCGTCATGCAGGCTGGGTGGGTTGCTCGAATAACTCGACGGGAACGGAAACGACCAACGCACTTCGCCGGTCCTCAGGTCGAGCCCCTTGGCGGTAAGATCATTGACAAAGTAACCCTGCGGAACGACCACCGCACGGCCATCGGCAATGGCGGCGCGGTTCAGCCCCCTGCCGCTTTGGATGGTCCGGCTCCAAGCGGGCAGGAAATGGGTTTCATAAAGCGCCGCCGGATGTCGTCCGGTGTGGGCTGGCGAACCGCCGAATGTCGGCCAGTCGCCGCCATAGCGGTTGGCTGGATGCACCGACAGCACCACCTCGGACGATGCGATCTCACCCACCACATTGGACACCCGCACCTGGTAACGTCCGGCGTCGGAGTCTTTCACGTCGCCGATCACCAGGGTGTCGCGAGTGGCCCCGGGAATGGCATTGCCATTTTGATACCACTGCCACCGGAACGGCCCGATCCCGGAAACCGTCGCGCGCAGCACGAATTCCCGTCCCACACCGAGATCGGCACCCGCAGGTCCCTGAACCAGCGTGGGCAGATCGGTAGGGGCAAGCAGGGTGAAACGGGTGGTCCACAATGACCTGCCACCCTTGCCATCTCGCACTTCAAACTGAGCGTCATGGGTGCTTCCGGAGGCACCCACTGGCGTGCCTGAAAGCAGCCCCGCGCCATTGCCCTGATCGGTTAGGGTAAGCCACGATGGGCCTTGCAATTTGGTGAGGGTGAGCCCCGCATTGCCGTCGGCATCCGCAGCCGTTAGAGGAATGGAGAACGCCTTGCCGGCAACCAGTTGGTAAGGCACGCCGTCCGTGAACCACGGAATCCGGTTTGAAGCCTGCTCGATCCTGAACACCGATGCCGGCCGGCTGTCGGTATCACCCGTCACAACCAGCCAACCCTCCCGGACCGCGATGCCGCGGCCGAAATTGCTGCGAGCTGCCACCGGAGTGATGACCGGACCCGCAACCCATGCGGTGCCATTGCGTCTGAAACTGAAAACCGCACCGCCGCTTGTGCCCACGTGAGTCGCATTCGGATCACCGATGAACAATTGATCGCCGTGCAGCGCAAGCGACACTCCGAAAGATGATGAAGCTCCGGTCACGGTGTTGCTGTTGATCGTGACCGAGTGGGTCCATTTATTGGTTCCGCTCTCGGTAAAAATGGCCACGGTGGTGCTACTCACACTGACGGCCATCCTCGTTCCGTTGAGCGCGAGTGCGATCCCCGAGTTTGAGGAAGAAGTTGCACCCGGAATCGTAATTTTCTGGGTCTGGGACCACAGTCCTGTGCTGGTGGAGCGGGTGAAGGAATAGAGACAGGGAATCCGGTTGAATGAGGATCCCCGTCCGGGAGCCGAGATGATCGCGCGATTGCCATCCATCGCGATGACGGATCCGAAACCGTCACCCGTCGCACCATCGGACGCGCTGAAAACCTGAGTTCTGACGACCGAAGGTTCGGTGAGATAGGCCGCGGCTCTGCCGATTAGACTGTAGGTGTTGCCCGTTCCCGCCAGCATCAGATTCCCCGCTGCGGCAATTCCCTTGCCGAAGCCCTCCGCAGCCACCGGCGCAGGCGGAGCCAGGATATTCGGTTGCTCCCAATACCCGCCAGTTCCGGAACGGTAAGCAAATACGTTGCCACCACTATCGGCCGGATTGTCCCTCACATAGGCTCCCACAAACGACATCTCCTGATCCACCGCCACCGACGAGCCGAAATAGTGATCTCCGTTGTAGCCCGCCAAGACGAAGCTCTGAATCGCACGGGTAGATCCCTTCACAGCATCGAACTCGAACACCTGAGCTCCACTGTTGTAATCCCCCCAGCCAAGCAGCAGCTTTCCTTGTGCTAATGAAACTGCAATCGCGCCTGAGTTGCTTCTGGGCAGGGCAAATTGCGGCCCCTGCGGGAAACGGACGATGAACGACTGGACCTTGCCTGCCACCACGCCGGAATCCTTCACGGCATCCACCCTCCAACTGTGGGCCCGCCCAGACACGAGTGGTGCCGGCAGGTCGTAAAAATTCGTCACCACGGTGGCGGTCGGAGTTGTCATGGCCTGCAACGTGGTGGCATCCGCAGCGATGAAAACCCGGTAGGAAGTGGCTCCGCTCACTGGCGACCAGGAGAGCCGTTGCGGGCTTTCGTTGAGAATCTGCCCCGGCCGTGGATTGGGCCCCGGCAGGTCGGTGAGGGAGGCGACCGCCGTGCTGTGAAAGGTGCGGGTGGTGGCGTTGAACCGGACGAGATAGGCGTCATTGGAGGAAACCGTGGCCACCGTGCCAGCAAAGGGCAGGGTGGCGAGCTGGGTGCCGCTGTCGCTCCACCAAACCGCGCTTTCACCGATCGCGAGTTCGCCAGTATGGTTGGTGGCGTGGACCTCCGCAAAGGACGGCATGGTCGCCAGTAGGTTGAGGTTTTCATCCAGTGTCCGACCCCGCCAGAACAGACGTTTGCCATCACCGCTCAATAGCAGGTTGGTCGAGACGGAACCAATCGGTGGACCCGTTTTCTCAAGGGTGAAGCCGGTTCCGCTGATGGCATATCGGACTAGGTTGGCACCGTTGCCCGCCAGATAGAGCACGTTCCCCGCCGGAGGCACCGCGATGTTAGTATTATAATAAACATTCAGGAATCCGAGCGACTGGCCGGTAGAACCATCGCGCAAAGTCAGCCCGCCCTTGGTTTCAGAAATGGCCAATCGGCCGTTGGCCGCCACCTCGATGAAATTGACAGTCTCTCCGAGCGGAAGCGACGGGAGCTCGGCCCACGAGTCCACATCGATGACCTTGCTATGCGAGTAGCCGTTGTTGGCGATGTAGAGTTTGCCCGCTGCCGCGTTGAGAACCGCATCGGTCGGCGCGAAGCCGATTGGCAGGGTGCGCAGGATCGCGGCGGTTGCAGCATTGATTTCCAAAAGATGCGAGAATCCCTCGCCGGTCAGCGAGGTGTTGATGGCATAAACCACCGGGCGGTTCGGATGGGTGATGAGCTTGGTGACATTCAGGGTCACGACTGACAGTTCGACCGGCACCGTGAAGGATTTTCCGGCGGCTTGCAGCGTGATGGAGCCATTCTTGGTGCCTACCGCCAGCCCGGTGGTGTTGATATCGAACTCCAATGCGCCTGGTGTGGATCCCGACATGGAGCGCAGGATAATCCACGGCGTGGTGGTGGCTGCCGTCCAGGCGGTGGCCGCACCGGCGGTGATCGCAAGACTCTGCCGTGGCACCGGCGAACCGGCGGGCGCGGCGAGCTTCACCGACCGTGGTGCCACATCCACGGAAGCCACTCCGAACGACCAGGTGCCGCCCTTGGTGACGGATGAGAAACCGTTGAGATCGACACGCCAGAAATACCCTGCGCCGAGTGATAGATTGGGCAGCGTGCCGGTCCAGCGGGTGCCGGTGACATTGCCGAGGAATTCCGGCGAGTCCTTGGTGGCGGCAGACACCGCGGCGGCGGAGGTCCCGAAGTAGACGTCATAGGAAAGCGCGGCCGCCTCCTGCGACCACGTCAGTTCCTGCGAGGTGCCGATCACGGTCGAGCCGTCGGCGATGCCGGGAACCAAGCCTCGCGGTGGAACGCTTGCAACGGTGGCGATGTCCACCACGGAAACGGCGGCGTTTTTGAACAGGAACAATTTGCGTTGATCACCCGAGACGGCCTGCACCTTAGTGTCCACGGGAAGCGTTGCGAGTGTCTGGCTGTTCGAGCCATTGATTGCCTTTGTATTGGTGAAAATCAGCTCGCCGCGGTAGGTGCTAGAGATCACTTCCTCTTTGAGTTGCATCAGCACGTTGAGGTTCGAATCGAATACGCCGCCGTTCCAGAACACTCGCGATCCGTCTCCGCTCATGGCCACGAGGCGCGACCCGTAGTAGCTGTAGGATTCCACCCGCTTGGTCGTAACTGCGGTGATCTTGTCGCCATTCGTGTCGTATTTGGCGAGATCAGCGCCCGACGAATTGTTCTCACCGTGGAAATAATAACGCCCGGTGGGTTCAAACAAACCGCCACCCCCGCGGGAATTGAAAGTCGCCAGCTTGCTGCCGGTGGCCGTATCCACCAACCAGGAATCGACCCACTGGTCCTGTTCTTCCACCATGATTCGCCCGGACCGTCCAGCCGCCACGACATAAGCGTCCCCGCTGCCATAGCCGGTGGCCCCTGCCGGAGAAAACTGATAGGTTTTCACCTCTTCCAAAGTGGTACGGTCAAGCGCACGCAGCACACCCGCTGCCCAGTTCGTCAGATACAGGCGGTTCTCCTGATAGTGAACGCTCAAGGAGGTCACCGAGCGCCCAACCGGAACCACTTTCACCACCTGGTTTGTTGCGGTATCGAACACCACCAGAAACGCGCGGTCGTCAGTTCCCGAACCGGGTTGCGAGATCGCATAAACCCGCGAGAGGTCCAGATCGGTTGTGGCGTGGGTGTAGTTCAGCGCGATTACTTCGAGGCTGACCGGCAAGTCCCAGCCATCCCCGCCCGATTGGAAACGGACGGTTCCGTTGTGAATTCCCGCCGCCATTCCGGCCGGGTTGATGGTGACCTTCTGCACTCCGGGCACGACTCCGGCAGTCGATGGCAGGGTCAGCCAGGAAGTGGACTCCGAAACCGTCCATGTGGCTCCAGCCGGTCCTGCAACTTGCAGATCGACCGTCTGGGCGGGCGCGCTCGCCGGAAGCACGACACTCAGCTTCCTGGGTTCGATCCCCAATGGAGCGACCCGGAACGACCACACATCGCCTTTGGCAGTTCCGGAGAACGCCACCACATCCACCCGCCAGAAATAATCCGACGCGAGCCCGAGTGGCGGCATGGAACCCGTCCACCGGCTGCTGGAGGTATTGCCCAGAAACTGCGGCGAGGTCTTGGTGGCTGCGGCAAGCGCGGCGGCGGAGGTGCCTAAATACACGTCATAGGACAGGGCCACCGGTTCGATGCTCCAGCCCAGTTCTTGGGTGCTGCCAATCACGGTTGCCCCGTTTGCGATGGCCGGTGTCAGCGAACGCGACGGCAGTGTGGCGATCGTGCTGAGCGCAACCGCCTGGAAAGCGGCGGAATTAGCAGGGAACTGATAGAGTTTCTTTTGATCGCCCGAGACGCTCATCACCGTGGTATTCGCGGGCAAGGTCGCTTGCTCCAATCCCGTCACCCCGTTGTAGGCCTTGTTGCTGGTGAACAACAGATCCCCGTGCAGAGTCGCGGTCAGCACGTTCGCGGGCAGGGTAAACTGCAGCACCAAACCCGGATTGAAAACCTTGGCTCCGGCCGCAATACGCGATCCATCCGGAATCATCACCACTGAGTTGGCAGACGCGCTGCCATTCGGCTGTAATAGCGCGAAGGTATCCGCCGAGAGGTCGTAGCGGGTGACGTTGTCGCTGTCAGAGTGGAAATAGTAGCGCCCCAGGGGATCAGCTTCGCCATCGCCAGAGTATTCGCTGCTCTGGGTGGCCAGCACCGCGCCGTTGGCGGTGTTGATCAGGCGGATGTCGATCCACTGGTCGGACTCCTCAATGATCAAACGTCCCGCCTTGCCGGCGGAAATGCGCCATAGCCCTCCTTCGCCATATCCCGTGGCTCCGACCGGAGCGAACTGGTAGGTCTGGACCTGCTCGAAGGTCGTGCGGTCGTAGGCCCGCAACACACCGGTCCTCCAATTTGTCAGGTAAATCCGGTTTTCCAAATAGTGAACCGCGAGATCGGTAACGCCGGATCCGCAGCGGAGTGCGGACTCGATCTTGTCCGTAGCCGTGTTCAGCCGCAGCAGGAAAGAGGGCTGGGTGGAGGAAACGTCGCCTTGGGATACAAGATAGATATAGGGCAGATCAAGATCCGCATCTGCAATCACATAATTGGCGGCATAAACCCGCAAGGAAACCGGCACCACCACTGGCGAGCCGGCGCTTGTGACGGTCACCGATCCCTGATAATTGCCTACAGTTAAACCACTGGCGTCCATCACGACCGTCAGGGTGCCGGGCGTGGTGCCTGATGCGGTGACGGATTTGATCCAAGCGGTGCTTTCCGTGGCGGTCCATACCTGCGGCACCGTGGATTCGAGTTGGATCGTCTCCACATGGGTTGTCACTCCCTGAACCGTCTCGGCGGCGATTGAACTCCGCGAGAATGTCATGCTGGACACATTAAAGGAATAGACCGGACCTGCGCCGACCGGGGCGTCACCTGCGCCAAGCGGCACCACTCGCCAGTGATAGGTCTGCCCGATCGCAAGCCCCGCAGCCAGCGCCATTTCATTGCCATTGGCTATTCCCAAATAGAGAGGAGATGAGGTTGTAGCGTTCTCGACTTCCGAGCGACTGGTTCCCAGATAGACCTGATAGCGAGTGATCCCGGTGATCGGCAGCCATTTCAGACGAGGTGGCTGCGCCACCGTGGAACCGTCGGCAGGCGTGAGCTCCAGACCCAGCCTTGCGTTCCCCAAAGTCGTCGGAAGATCAATCCAGCCAAGGCTCTTGGTCGTTGCGTTGAAATAGACCAATGCCGAGTAATCGGGCAGGACCGTTTGGATGGTGCTGGTGACCGCCAGATTGTGGAGGATTTCACCTCCTTCACCGGCATAAATCGCGGTGGAACTCACGGCGATTTCACCGCCGGGACTGACCGAGTAAACCTCGTCTGGATAGAGGATCGGATGAACGTCGAGGTTATTCCGGTCCACGGCCCGGTCCTTGATGACGAGCTTTGATCCATCCCGGCTGAAAAGCACCGGGGTGTCCAATGGATCGCGCCTGAAGTTGCTCGAAGATTGATAGTAATCGGCGCTTCTGGCAAAACCCGACAACCTGCCATCCTGACCGGCCGCAAAACGCACCACTGCCGTTCCCGCCCATCCGGCACTATCGCCATATTGCACCCATCCGAATAGAAAACTGCGGTCCGGGGTCAGATTGATGTCACCGTATCCATCGTTGTTATTCGTATCTGGTGAAGTGCCACTCTCCGCACTCAGAGTCTGGAGCACTGCTTTCGTCGCGGTATCGAACACCCGCAATCTTGGTCCCCATTGTTCGTCCACATAGTAAACCATCGTCCCTTTGCCGCACTTCACATGGCCGCCCACATCCTCGTTGCGGTTGCTGAACTCGGTAAGCGGAATCGTCTCAGTCACCGTGAACGATGCGAGATCCACCATCGAGAGCGAAGGCCCCGATGTGTTCATCACCACGAGCTGATCCCCGTTTTCCGTCAAATCGAGATCGCTTGGCTCCTTGCCCACCCGCACTGAGCGTGTGATGGATTTGGTCAGCGTGCTGATCTCCAGCACTTCGCCCGCATCCTTGCCATTCTGGTTCACGGCATAAACCACCGGCCTGCGCGGATCGGGCAGGAATTTCCGGATAGACAGTGGGGAGACGGTCAAACGCACTGGAATCTCGAAAACCGCTCCATTCGAGGTGATCCGGAGGGTTGTGCTATAACTTCCAGGTGCAAGCGCCCCGGGCGTGAAGCGCAGCTTGAGGGGAGACGGAGTGGTTCCGGAGGGCGTGTCCAAAGCCAACCACCCAGGCGAACCGGGCAGCGTGGCCGCCCACGACTGTGCTGTTTGCCCGTTGCCCGTGACCGGCACATCCACCACAAAAGGAGCCAGCCCGACGGGTCCGGCGCGGAATATCTCCGACGGCAAAGTCAGCCGCGGTGCGGTCACTTCCAAAGTCCCTTGTGCCGTGCCGAATACCGATCCGGTTCCACTCATGGCCCGCACTTGGAACGGATAGCTGCCGGGAGCGATACCCATTGCGTTTGCCGTGAGGATGATCGGGGAGTTTCCACCGGCGCTCGCGATTCCGGCGGACGGAGCTGCGGACAGGACGGAGCCGAGAGGCATTCGAAGCGCATCCAGCAGCCTGCCCGCCAGATCCTGGAAAACGGAATCCGGTTGAATGGCCGTGGTCGAGGTCACATAAAGCAAATGGAACAACTTGCGCTTGCCGGTGATACCGGAGATCCGGTGTTTCTGGTCAGTGACGGATGTCCCCGTGGTCGCGGTCAATCCCGCTTGGTCAACCAAGATCAAATGGTTGATCGTCCGCCAGTAATCGGGCGTTTTGGCGACAAACGCGCTCCATCGCCGACCGTTGCGGGTGATGCTGAACTCGCTGGTCTGGCGGGAACCAGAGGCATAGGTGAGGTAGCCGTTCACCTCAAACCATGAAGGACCGTCCAGATCGGCCCCGAAAACGAACAAGCCGGGCAGTTTCTTCGTGAAATAACTTCCCCCGGCCCCGAGACTTGCCGCCGCTGACACCTTGCCTTCGGAATAGGCGAGGGGCCCCCCCAGCGAAGTGCTGAGTTGGTTTCCGGTGGAAAACACGGAAGTTCCGCCAGTTCCGCCATCAGCAATCGCGGTGCCGGTTTCTCCCCCCGTAAAATCAAACCGATTTGGAAGGGATCCGTTGATCGAAGTGCCGGAGGCCAAAACCGCCGCCAGCGCTCCAGCCATGTTGTCTTCACGACCGTTGGCACCCACCACCTCCAGCGACCACTCTCCGGCACCCAGTCCGGCGTTCTCCACCGTCAGATTTCCGCTTGCCGATTCTCCCGAGGGGACGGCGATGGCAACCGTTGAGGGTGTGAGGGAAAGCAGAGCTGGCTGGGCAGTTGTAAAAGTCGCATCGGAGCCATAGGTTGTCACCCCTCCGGCGGTAACCGCCGAGCAATAATGATAGACCGTGTTGGCTTGGAGTCCGCTCAATCTGGCGGTCACCGCCGTGCTTGTCGTGCCGGAAACCGTGGCCGGAGTGGCGGTCACCGTGCTGCCATAGGCGCTTGTCGGCCCGTAGGAGAAAGACACGCTGGCCGTTTGGCCAAGTGGATTGACCGTGCCATTGAGCGTGGCACCCGTCTGGGTCAACGAGGAGGCCGCAGCCGTCGTCACGATGGGGGGATTCGTGGACACCGCCGTCAGCCGGACGCGGTCGAAGTGCGAGCGGCCGGCACCGCCGGCCTGCAGCAGGATGCGGATGGTCTTGCCGCTGGCTGGCGAACTTTCGCCGGTCTCAAACACCAGTGCCGGGGCATCCGTGAACGTCCCCACCGGGACCGTCGAGGCGTTGAGGGTGCCGGTGGCGAAGACCGTGCCGTCGCTGGCCGCGAGCAGGTAACGGCTCTGGTTGGTGGCAAGGGTCGAGGTGCTGTTGCGGTTGCCAACCGCCACGGTGAGCGTGTAGCGGGTAAAGTTCTGATAAGTGACACCCAGATCCTGCCACACGTTGTGGTTGAGGTTCATGACCAGATGGTTCTGGCCATCGGCGGCGAAGCCGTTGACCCGTTCGAACCAACCATTGCCATTGGACGTGCCACCGGTTTCCAGCCACGGTGTGAGCGTGGTGGTCAAACCAGCCACGGCCAGGCTGCGGCTGTCGAACGACGCGTCCTCGATGGTTACCGGATTGGCCGTGGCCGTGCGCGCGAACGCGGCCAGCAGGCACAACAGGAAAAGGAAAAACGGCGCACCCGAAAGGCGCGCCCGCGAAACGATGATTCGAGAACTCATGGCGTTCAAAATTGTTATGGAATTCACGAACATACGGGCCTCCAACTCAAGCCAAATCGAAGCTATATTTAACATGATTCCGGCGTTAGGGATTGACGTGTTCTCCATCGAACGATTGCATCCGGAGAAATCCCGTCGAACCCGGATGATTTCCCCCAGCCATGAAAACAAGAACCTCGGTTTGTTTCGTTTCCTTGATAGCATGGACATCCGGAATGATGCTGTTCAACACCGCCAGCAGCTCGAAGGCGGCGGACTTGTATTGGAATCCCGACGGGGCCGGTGGTGACGGCATCTGGGGCACCAGCCCCGGTGAGAAAAACTGGAATGTCATCGCCGGAGCGCCGGCGGGGAACATCGCCTGGCCGGACACCCTCGATGACGTCGCGGTTTTCCAAGACCCGACCGGCGGTTTCGTCACTCTCTCCGAGCCATTGCAAACGTCCGGCATCCGTCAAAACGGCGCGAATTACACCATCAACGCGGGCACACTCACGCTGGTGCCGGACTCCGCCGCCACCAATCCTTTCATCCATGTGCAAGGCGGCATCCTCACCATCGATTCCGTCCTTGCCGGCAGCAACGGCCTGATCAAAAGCGGTGCCGGAACTCTGGTGCTCACGGGTTCCAATACATTCAGCGGAACCACGCAGATCGGGAATGGCTCCCTCGACCTTGAGGGTTCCCTGGCAAGCAGCAGCCTCTCGATCTCGTCCGGTGCCAGCCTGCTCAACCAGAACGGCGGGCTTTCTAACAGCGCTATCCTCACCAACGCCGGTTCGCTCGCGCTGAATGCGAATGACACCATTGCGAGTTATATTTCCAACGGCGGCACACTCGCCGCCGGAGCGGGCACGCTTTTCACCACCAGCGCCGCCCTCAATGACGGCTCATCCGTCGCCGGTCCGCTCAACACCGTTTCGCTCACCAGCGATGGCGCGGTGCTGATCAGCGGCACCGCCACGGCGGGCAGCACCTCGATCCAAAGCGGCACGCTCACCCTGAGTGGCACGCTGGCAAGCAACACGGTCGGAATCGGCAGTGGGGCGTTTTTGGTCAACCAAAACAGCGGACTCTCCAATACCGCGACCCTCACCAACGCCGGCTCGCTCACGCAGACTGGGAAAGACACCATCAAAAGTTACATCTCCAACGGCGGCACACTGGCCAGTGGCTCCGCCGAATTGTTCACCACCGACGCGGCTCTCAACAATGGCTCGTCCGTCGCCGGGCGGCTCTATGCGAATGATATCACCAGCAACGGAGCAGTGACGATCAGCGGCTTCGCGACCGGAAAGAGCACGACCAGCGTGCAAACCGGCACCCTCAATCTTACCGGCACGCTCATCACCACCAACCTCAACATCGCAAACGGTGCGACCCTGATCCAGAACGGAGCAATCGGGACTTCCCCTTCATTCGCGATTGCCGTCGTCACCAATGGGGGAACCATGCTTGTGGATGAAAGTACGCAATTGAAAACCTATATTTCCAATGGCGGCCTGCTCTACATCCGGGGTGGGAGAATGATCACCCAGACCGTCACACTCAACAATGGTTCGATCACCAAAGGCGGCCCATTCAGCGGGAATCTTCTCACGACCAATGGAGCGGTTAGAATCGAAAACGACGCCCTGGGCGCCCGCACCATCGTTGCCAGCGGCGTGCTTGATCTCACCGGCAGCCTCGGAGCCAGCAACGTCGGGGTCGCCAGCGGGTCAAGCTTGCTCAACCGAAACGGCGGTTTGAGAAACACCGCGACAGTGACCAATGCCGGGGCGCTCACGTTGACCATGAACGACACCATCACAAGTTACATCTCCAACGGTGGCACACTCGCCGCCGGACTTGGCACGCTGTTCACCACCAGCACCACGCTCAACGACGGCTCGACCATCGCCGGCCTGCTGGACAGCGACACGCTCACCAGCGACGGTGCAGTGCAGGTCACCGGCACCGTCTCCGCCGAAAATATCAACATCAACACCGGCACGCTGACCAACACCGGCACGCTTGGCAATGGATCAACTCAGCTTAACATCAGCGGGGGCGCGGCCCTGGTCGGCGGCGGCATCCAGCAATACTCTCTGCTCACCACCAGCGGAGCCGGTCCCGGCACCTGGCAGGGTGATTTGGTCAACACAAGTGGTGTCGCGCCAGGCGGGCTGGGCACCATCGGCATTCTGGCGGTGGCTGGAAACTTCAGCCAGTCGCCGGCCGGCACTCTTACGCTGGATCTGTCCGCGATGGCGAGTGATCGGCTCGACATCACCGGCGGCGCCACCTTCGACGGCGCGCTGGAGTTGAATCAAGCGGGCGCGGCCATCGCGCCCTTCGTGCCGGTGACGTTGGTTTCCGCCGGCAGCTATGTGGGAAACATCGACTCGCTGAGCGAAAACCTTGATGGCGCGGTTTTATTCAATCCCGGCAATGGCACGGTGACCCGCATCGACTTTCCATCGGGCGGCGGCTCGTTTTTCGGTGCCACGCGCAACCAGACCTCCACCTGGATATCGCTGTATGATAATGTGATCGATCCCGGCATCACCAACATCACGTCCGGCCCCGCCGGATATGATATCTCCAGCGGCCTTGCGGACGCCGGAAATCCGGATCTGCTGTGGGCGCTGGCGGCGAGTTTCACGCCCGCGGGTTTGAACGCCGCGCTGCTCAACCGGCTCTCGCCGGAAGTGTATGGAGGTTTCTCCGATTATGCCATGCAGGCCACACGCGCCCACCAGCGCTCGGCGCTCTCCGCACCGCCGCTCGAACCCAGGGATGGCGCGAAGGGCGGCCTTGCAAGCAGCGCCAAAAGCGGGGCCAAAGCTGGCATTGCAGACGCTCACACGCCTCTTGATTGGGAGTTCTTCGCCGCCGTGGATTACTTCCGCGCGGGCACCGACAACTCGCGCAACCAGGCGGACTACGATTTCGAGGGCACGGGAGTGTTGGCGGGCACGCGCACCATGCTGCGGGAGCACACACAAGCCGCCGTTTACTTCGGTGTCGATTCCGGAACGATTGACGGGGAACTGATCGATGCCGACGCGTTCGGCTGGAACCTCGGCCTGATCGGCGAGCACCTGTTGCATGAGAAAAGCCGGACCCGTCTCACCGCAGGCATCTCTTATGGCAGTTATGCGTTCGACGGCAGCCGCGGCAGCGCGTCGGCCACGGCCGCGGGCTGGGCTCCCGGCAACGTGGAGTTTGATGACGCGGACGTCGATGCCTTCGATCTTTTCGTGGGTGTGGACGGCGTGGCGTGGCAACAGGATGAATTGACGCTCATCCCGTCGGCCGCTTTGCGCTATGTGGGCAGCACGATGGATTCCTTCAGCGAAACGACCGGCGGCGCGCCGGGCTCGCCGATCGCGCTGGA
>JBGSUP010000004.1:0-1735 GCA_041753485.1 Akkermansiaceae bacterium | reverse complement strand
CGTGGCGCAGCACGTTTTCCAGCAGATACTGGGCGCGGGCGTCGATGGTGAGCTGGACCTTGGCACCGGTGCCGGGCTTGATGTAGTCCGACATGCGGATGGTGCGGCCCTTCTCGTTTTTGACGATCGTCTTGCGGCCCTCGGGACCGCGGAGGAGCGCGTCCATCGAAGCCTCGACACCGGCGATGCCCTTCTCGTCGCCGATGTAATGGTTGAACCTGCGGGCATCGCCCTCCGGGATGTCGCCTTTCTCCCATTGCTTGAGATAGCCGACCACGTGGCTGGCGAGCGCGCCAAAGGGATACTTCCGCTGCGGCCGCATGGTGAGATAGACTCCGGGCAGTTCGAGGCTGTGTTCCGCGAAGCGGGAGAACTCGTCATAAGTGAGGTCCGCGCGATAGCTGAAGGGAATGAGGCCGCCGTGGGTGAGGTAGTGGGTGCGCAGGGCGGTTGCATTGTAGTTGCGGGCGAGATCGAGTTTCCTGAGTCGGGTGATGGTCCACTCGTTGACAATTGCAACGATGTCCTCCTCAGAGCGCTTGCGGGTAAGGCCGCGTTCCCTGGTGAGGCGCTCGATGGTGGGGTCGTCCTCGTGCTGGGCGAGGTAGGCCTCGCGGATTTCCTCAAGGTTGAAGGAGACCTCGTATTTGCGGAGATTGCGGGCGAGGGTGATGCCGTTGCGGTCGGTGATTTCGCCGCGGATGCCGGGTTCACGGACGGTGACGGTGCGGTTGCCGGGAACCTGGTTGAGGAACTCGCTGCGGCGCTCGATCTGGAATTCGTGAAGGCGGTTGAGCAAGGCACCGAAGCCCACCAGCACGAGGGCGGTGAGCAGGTAGATGCGGAGTCGGTAGCCGGGTTCCATGGGAATCAATGGCTGCGCCTGCGGCGGCGGCCTGCTTCAGGGTTGATGGAGTGATCGCAGACTCCGGCGATGCGGAAGAGCAACCAGAAGATGACCGGCGAGAAGAGCATGGTGAGCACCGCAGTGTATGCCATCTGGCGCATGGTGGCCTGGCTGAGGGTGAAATCGCCGCGCACGAAGTTAATGATGGTGTATTCCGCGGCGAGGTAGAGCAGCACCGCGATGCCGGAAAGCAGCGCGGAGAAATGCCACTTGCCTTGCTTGAAGAGCGGCTGGATGCCCTGCATCAGGAATCCCATGCCGCCAAAAAGAAGGATCGAGTATCCAAAGCGGAGATTCTCCACCTGCTGGGCGTAAACCTCCGGATCTCCACCGTGCGGACCGAGCGCGCACTGGGCGTCCCAGAAGAAACCGCCGATGAAGGCGAGCAGCAGCATGGTCGGCTGGCCGACGGTCACGGCGCAGCAGAGAAACACCAACTGGACGAGCAGGATGCGCGAGTGGTGCATGCCGGTGAAAGCCGGCAGGAACTGCTGCACGACGAATGCGGCGAGCAGGAGCAGGATCGTGATGATGGAATAGCGGATCACGGCGGTTGTCAGGAATCGGCGGACAGGACGACGAACACCGCGCCAAGATCCGCGAAGTTTACCGAGGGCCGGACGAGGGCTTCGGAATCGAGCGCGCCTTTTTCAACGGAGTCGATGGTTCCAAGGAGGATGTTGGCCTGGAAGATGCCTCCCCGGCCGGTGGTGAAAACACGCTGCCCCGGGCGGACCGCGGCGTTTGCGGATAGAAAGCGCAGGCGCAGCATCGGGTCGCCATCGAAGCCGCCGCGCTGGCCGCTGAGGATGCCGACCTCCGGCGAGC
>JBGSUP010000003.1:0-2155 GCA_041753485.1 Akkermansiaceae bacterium | reverse complement strand
CATCGACCATGTCGCCCCGGACAATCCCTTGATGCAAACGGAAGTCTTCGGGCCGGTGCTCGCCGTGATGCGCGCGCCAACGCTGGAGGCGGCCATCACCGAGGCGAACAAGCAGGCCTTCGGCAACGGAGCCGCCATTTTCACCAACTCGGGCAAGGCCGCGCGCGAGTTCCGCCGCCAGGTGAGCGCCGGCATGGTCGGCATCAATGTCGCCGTGCCCGCGCCGCTCGCCTACTTTCCGTTCAGCGGTTGGAACGATTCATTTTTCGGCGACCTCCACATCCAGGGCAGGGAGGGCGTCGAGTTCTACACCCAACGCAAGACCACCACCACCCGTTGGTTCTCCTTCGGCGATGGCGAGGTCTGGGCAAAATAGTTTTTCACGATCATGAGCCTGCTCATTCGAAATGCCGACATCGTCACCGCCACCCGGAGATATCAATCCGACATCCTGTGCGTGGATGGAATCATCCGGGAAATCGGCCCGGGACTCACTGCGCCCGGGGATGCGGAGATCATCGATGCCACGGGCAAGCTGGTGTTTCCGGGTTTCATCGATCCACACGTGCACATTCATCTGCCGTTCATGGGGACCCATGCCAAGGACGATTGGGCCAGCGGCAGCAAGGCCGCGCTGATGGGCGGCACCACCACGCTTATTGAAATGTGCTGCCCCTCGCGGACTGAGGATCCGCTGGAGGCCATCCGGCTGTGGAAATCCAAAGCCGCCGGCCTCGCCTCCTGCGACTACAGTTTTCACTGTGGTGTGACCGGCTTCGATGAACACACCGCGGCAAACCTGCGAACGGTGGTCGCCGATGAAGGCGTCGCCTCGTTCAAGATCTTCCTCGCCTACAAGGGTGCTTTCGACATCGATGACACGGAGTTATATCATACGCTTTCACTTGCCGCCGAACTCGGGGTAGTCGTCACCGCCCACTGCGAAAACGCGGAGCTCATCGCGGAATCGCAGAAGAAACTCGTCGCCGAAGGCAAACTCGGGCCGGAGTGGCACGAGCCATCGCGACCCGTCGCCGTGGAGGCCGAGGGCTGCCACCACCTCGCCACTTTCGCCGAACTGACCGGCGCGCGCATTTACGTCGTGCACACCAGCAACCGACTGGCTGTCGAGGCGCTCGTCGCCGCCCGAAGTCGCGGCGTGGAGGTGACGATTGAAACCGTCGCGCCTTATCTGGTGTTGGATGAGAGCGCCGCCGCCCAACCGGATTTCGAAGGGGCGAAGTATGTGATGAGTCCGCCGATCCGCTCGAGGGAGCATCAGAACTTTCTCTGGAAAGCGCTGGCCGATGGCACGATCAACACCGTGGCCACCGATCACGCGCCGTTTGACTTCGCCACGCAGAAGCACATGGGCCATCCGGATCCGGCGAAGTGCGTCGATGCCACGTTCCAAGCGACCGGCAAGCCGGGAAATTTCACCCTCATTCCCAATGGCATCCCGAGTGTCGAGGAACGCGTGAAGTTGTTATACACCGAAGGCGTCTGCCGCGGGCGCCTCGATCTCCAGACGCTCGTCAACTGCGCGAGCACGCAAGCCGCGAAAATCTTCGGTCTTCATCCACGCAAAGGCACCATTGAAGCCGGCAGCGATGCGGATCTCGTCATCTGGGATCCGGAGTGGACCGGAAAAATCTCCGTCGCCACCCATTCGATGGCCACCGACTACTCCGCTTTCGAGGGCCGCGACATCCAGGGACGTGCCGAACTCGTCACCGTGCGCGGTAAAATCATGGTCCGCGACGGCGCATGGTGCGGAGAGACCGGCTGGGGAAACTTCCTGCACCGCCAGCCCCAGCCCTGACAAATGCACGCGCCCAGCCATGCCTACGGCAGCCTGACGAACAAGGACCTTGCCCCCGTCCCGCTGGGCCAGCGGACATGGACCCGCTGGGACATCGCCGCGTTGTGGGTGGGCATGGCCGTCTGCATTCCCACCTACACCATGGCCAGCAGCCTCATCGGCAGTGGCATGACCTGGTGGCAGGCCTTGCTAACCGTTTTCCTGGGCAACTTGATCGTCCTCATCCCGATGACGCTCAACGCCCACCCGGGCACCGCCTATGGCATTCCCTTCCCCGTTCTGCTGCGCGCCAGCTTCGGCACGCGCGGCGCGAACATCGCCGCCTTGTTGCGC
>JBGSUP010000002.1:0-2304 GCA_041753485.1 Akkermansiaceae bacterium | reverse complement strand
GTGGCTTTTGGCGCTGCCTGGTGATTCGTGGCCCTGACGACCCTCACCCCCGGCCCCTCTCCCAGGGGGAGAGGGGAGTAAGGCGGCGATCTTGTGGAGAACTGAGTCAGTGTCGTTGAGGACGCGGTCGTTCTCAAAATGCAGGACGGTCAGGCCCTGTGACTTCAGGTAGGCATCGCGTTTGGTGTCGTGCTGTTTGCCTTTGGCGGTGTGGTGCGGTGCGCCGTCACATTCGACGACGAGCTTGGCATCATGGCAGTAGAAGTCGCAGAGGTAATCGCCGAATTGATGCTGGCGGCGGAACTTGGCGTTGCAGAGCTGTCGGTCGCGCAGGAGTTCCCAGAGCAGGTCTTCGGCGGGCGTCTGTTTTTTCCGCATTTCACGAGCCAGTTTCAGCAATCCGGAGAAATCATAGCCGCCTCGATAATGAGCTTCTTCGCTCCCTCTCCCACTGGGAGAGGGCTGGGGTGAGGGTGCGCGTTCGATGAGATCGATGCCACCAATCAAGTCGATCAACTCTCCAAGGCGGTGTTTATCCAACCCTGGACGCGCGTAGTCCTTGGGCAGGACGCCTTTGAGGCGCGGGTTGTCGCGTTCGATGGCGACCATGGCGTCGTCCACGGTCTTGCCGATGGTGGGCTGTTTGGCGTTGGCCTGGAGATGCGACCAGCGGGCCTCGGCGGGCACCCAGAAGACGTTCTCGGCTTTGTATTCGTCCGGGTCCTCAGGATTGGCCCCGGCGTAGTCGCCCTCTCCGGCGAGGAGCTTGGCGCGGTGTTCCTCGAAGGTGTCGGAGATGTATTTGAGGAAGATGAGCCCGAGGACGACGTGCTTGTATTCCGCCGCGTCCATATTGTTACGGAGCTTGTCGGCGGCGAGCCAGAGCTTGGCCTCGAAGCCGATGGTGGCGGTGGAGGTGTCTTTGGAGGAGGCAGCTTTAGACTTGGCGGGCATAAGGTGATCCAGCGGGAGATGGGAAAGGGATGGATCGCGATCAGGATCACGGTTCAACCGATTGCCGCTCCACTACAAACTATCTCTATCCGCATGGGAAGCCGGATCTCGTGGGATGAGGGGGCAGGACGATCAGGCTAGAGATTTTTCAACCGCGAATGGACGCGTAGGAAAGCGAATGAAGCTGGTTTTTTGAATAATTCCTGATTCTAAGAATTCAGTTCTGAGCCAATCACATCGATTGGCGTTTATTCGCGGTTAAAAACGTATCGGGTTCCTGTGGTTTCTCCCTAGCTTGGTGGCCCTGAGCGGAGGAGGGTTTTTAACTGATAGGGCGGAGGGGCTTGCCATGATCTCCAAACAGGTGCCAGTTGGTCAAAACCTGATGCGTGGGGATGGCAGCGTGCCGTCCGTGGGGGTGGAAGAAAGAAGATCCCCCACAGGCAGGAGAAGCGCATCGCGGGCAGGGGGAAAGGGCACCGAGGGCAGGGGAAAGAGCACCGAGGAGGGTGAAACGCCCGCTTATTGTTTCGCCACGCCGCGCTGCCAGAGCGGGGAAGGGGGCAGGTCGTTGGGGCGGCAGATGATGATGCCGGCGTGCTTGGAGGATTGGTTGAGGTAATCAGTGATCGGCCGGTCGATGACGGTCATGCGGCCCTTATCGCGGTCCGAGGTGGCGTGGGCGAAGTAGGCGCGGTTGTTGATACGGACAATGAGGCCGACGTGAGAGGTGTAACCGCTGTGCCAGGTGGTGGTGATGGCACAGACGTCGCCATTTTGAAGATATCCCTCGGCGGCGCGGACTTTGGACTTGGGAATGTGATAGACGGGGAGTTTGGAGACATTCGCTTCGATTTTACCCATCGGCTGGATGAGCGCGGTATTGGAGCGCAGGTAGCGGTAACTTTTCCATTGCACGGTCATCTCGCGGATCTCGCGTTGGAGACGGACGGCGCCGGGCAGGCGCGGGGTGATGTTGGTGGCGTATCCGCGGCGCTGGTTGTCGTAAAAGACTTCTTCGAGATGATGCATCCGGCTGAGGTAACTGCCATTGCAGACACCATTGCGGTAGCGCTCGATCTCCACCATGTGAAGCATGTCCTGCGGCTTGTAGGGGCCGGGCTTGTACCGGAGCATGCGGGCGAAGGCCAGGGCGTTCTCATAATAGGTCCAGCAGTCCATGCCCTTGAGATTTACCACCGGCGATTCGATGCGGTCGTGCACTTCGAGGGTGTAGTTGACATAAGGGACGCCGACCATTTCCCGGGCGACCCGGACGGTGCGCTCGCCGATCGGCAGGGCGCGCCAGTTTTCCCGCTCGGCCTTGGCGACAAGCGCCTGGAATTTCGC
>JBGSUP010000001.1:0-8277 GCA_041753485.1 Akkermansiaceae bacterium | reverse complement strand
AGCACGGCCATGGCCACGGCCCCCCGCTTCTGCAGACCCTCACTGCGCTCGAAGTTGCTCTTCGCGGCGTCGAAACTGGCTTGGGCGCTGTCGCGTGCGGCGATGAAATCCGCCCGGTCCAACTGGCCGATCAGATCGCCCTTCTTGACCAACTGGCCGTTTTGGATCGGGAACTCGACCAGCCGGCCGGAAACCTCGAACGAGAGCCGCCCCGTGCGCGGTGAAACCACTTCGCCAGGGAAACTGCGGAACGGCATCTTCTGTCCATCGCCGATGACATGGACCCTGACCGGCTGGGCCACCACCTCGCGTTTCACCTCCTTGTCACAGGCGGATGAAAAGGCGGTCAGCAGGCAGAGTGCCGCGAGTTTTCCGAGGCGCGCATGCGTTTTCGGGCGTTCCGGGGCAGGAGCGGCCGGGGTGGAGCCTTGAGCGATTAACGACATGATGGAGACGGTGTGGGAGGTTAATGGTGCGGATACTTCGGCAAACACGCGGACGGGAGGCTTGAAACAATGCATATTCGTTGAATAATCTGTCGGGTTTTAAGTGCGTGGCGGACAGAGTGTCAAGCACGCCGATTGGATTGACGATCCGCCGTCGCCTATCGGCTATGGCGGGACAAGTTGACGAACTCCGATTGTTGATTTTTGATCAGCCCGGACGGCTCTCTCTTCCTCCTCCCAATCAACAATCCAAAATCAACAATCCTCAATCTCCCCCTTCTTCCCAGGTTCATCCACCACCGATTCCATGGAAATACTTTGTTTTAATGTCAGTGAACGGAAGATCCGCTCGGGTTTGCTGCTGCTGGCCCTGTTGGCCCTCATCGTCTCGGCTTTCATCCTGCCCACGGCACCGGGTTCCACGGCGGCGAAGGTCATGGCGGTCGTCTACCTGGTCGTGTTCTCAGTCGCCAGCTACCTGATCGGCGCCCGCCACAAATGGCTGGTCGCTTACGGGATTCTTACGGCATGCGCCTGGATCATCGGTCTCACGGGTGAATTCCTTGCCGACGTCCATCCCGCTCTTGTGATGTCGCGTGACGGCCTGATCGTCCTGCTCCAGCTCATGTTGGTCATGCTCGTCTTCCGCTTCGCGATGCTTGACCCCCATGCCAGCCGGGCGGACCGGATCGTCGCCGGCATCAGCGGCTACCTGATCATTGCATTATTGTGGGCGGGCCTCTATGCCCTGCACGAAAGAATGTGGCCCGGCGGTCTGGTCGATTCTTCGAAAGGGGTAATCCATGCGGAAGAAGGCGATTACCTTTACTACAGCTTCATCACCCTCACGACCACCGGCTACGGGGAGATTCTTCCCATTTCGCCCTCCGCCCGTTTGCTTGCATCGCTCCAGTCCGTCACCGGAACCCTCTATCTGGCGGTGTTCATCGCCGCGTTGTTAGGGCGGCCCGCAGCGGATTCCGCGGCAGCTTCATGAGGCAGGTATTCCTGCGAACGCAGCCGTCACGGCGGGAGCAGGATCGGCACCATGATGACGGCCACGATCATGACCAGGATCGTGAACGGCACCCCGATGCGCACGAAATCGCCGAAGCGGTAGTTGCCCGGCGAAACGACCAGCGTATTCACCGGCGAGGAAACCGGAGTCATGAATGCCGCGGAGGCGGCGAGCATCACGATCATGGCGAAGGGGTAGGGCGAGGTGTCCATGTCATTGGCGATGGCAAGGGCCACGGGTGCCATCAGCACGGCGGTGGCGGTGTTCGAAATGAACAGACCCAGAACCGCGGTGACCGCGAAAATGACGCCGAGGGCGAGTCGCGGCGAGCCCCCGCCGATCACTCCGAGGATGCCATCGGCTGCCAGGTCGATGCCCCCGGTGCGCTGCAGCGCAAGCGAAAACGGCAGCAGGCCCACGATCAGCACCAGGCTCTTCCAACTGATCGAACGGTAGGCCCCCTTCATCGTCATCACGCCGAACAGGCCCATCAGCAAACAGCCGATCAGCACCGCATGCACGTTGGGCAGCACGCCGCTGATCATCATCAAGACGACGAGACCGAGAATCCCCAGGGCGAACTTCCCCTTGCCCGCCGCAGGCAGCACGTCCTCGAATTCCGCCGGCATGTCCAGCAGGACGAGCTGCCGGTTGTCGCGCTGCATGCGCTGGATGTCCTTCCAGAATCCGGTGACCAGAAGCGTGTCGCCCACACGGAGTTTCTCATCGAGGAAATCACCCGTGATGGCCTCGCTCGCCCGCCTCAGGCCGATCGCCGTGAGCCCGGACTCCGCACGAAGCCGCGTGTCACGGATGGTCCTGCCCACCAAGTTCGAATCCGCCGGGATCATCGCTTCCGACATGCCGATGTCCTGCGAAAGATCCCTGAAGTATTGCTTCTCCGGATCGAGCGGCAGTTCCTCGACTCCATTCCTCCGGATCGATTCGGCAGAGGCTTCTTCATCCATGAGCACATCCAGGAACAGGATGTCGCCGGGTTCCGGGCAGAACGAGCGTCCCGGGCGCAGCAGCGTGCGCCTGCGGTCCCGGACGCGCTCGACCGCCAGCAGGTTCACTCCTTTGTGACGCAGATCGAGTTCTTCCAGGCTTCTGCCGATAAGTCCTGATTCCGACAACACCCGCACCCGCTTCTCGCGGGCGGCCAAATGATACTTCTCGACCCAGTCGCAGAACGACGGGCGCTCGGGCAGTGAGGATCCGTCATTTTCCCGTTCGGGGATCCACTTCCGTGCGAATTTCATGTAAACCAAGCCCATGACCAGCACCATCAGGCCGAACGGCGTGATGCTGAAGAAGTGGAAACCCTCCGCACCCTGGCGCACCAACTCGGCGTTGACCACGAGGTTGGGCGCGGTGGCAACCAGCGTGAGCATGCCGCTGATGAGCGCGGCAAAACTCACCGGCATCATCAGCCGGCTGGCCGGAATGCCGCTGTTGCGGCAGATGCGGAACACCACCGGAATGAAAATCGCCACCACCGCCGTGGAACTCATCACCGATCCCAGGCCCGCGACCGAGGCCATCAGCAACAACAGCAACTTGTTTTCACGACCCGCCGCCTTGTGATTGATCCAATCGCCGAGTTGGCGCGCGACGCCGGTGCGGACCAGCCCTTCGCCGAGCACGAAAAGGAACGCGATGAGGACGACGCTCGGGTCGCTGAAACCCGCGAGCGTCTCCTGCATGGTGAGCACGCCGGTGAAGGGCAGCGCGGCGATCATCAGCAGCGCCACGACATCCATGCCGGGCTTGTTGCTCACAAACATCGCCACCGCCGATCCGAGCAGCAGCAGCACCCAGAGCAAGGGCCAGTTGAAGCCGCCGTCCGGCAATCCGGACTGGCTGGCGAGGATCTGGAAACCGTGAAGCGAAACCGCGTGCATCAAGGGAAGCATGAGAGTGAATAAGCGGAAGGTCAGTCCATACCGCACTTGTGGACAAGCAGCAAATTCCCCGATGCCGCGGCGGGCCACTCATGCACGACCGACCCTGCCCACATAAAATCTTGGCAAAGCAGATGGGAGGGCTACGGTCGCGACAGCCTGAAACAGGCCGGTCGCAGCCGGAATGATGCAGCCGGTCGAGACCCGCTGGTAAGCCAATCGAACCATGAGTGCAACCCACACCGCCGATGCCGGCCGCGATGTCGGCGGCTTCATCGTCCCATGACCTCCGATGCGGACAATGGCGGAGCCGTGGGCAAGGCGCATGCGGCGACCGGGTCGCGCGGCAACCCGCCGGGAGTTGATACGCAAGTCCTGTTAGAGTTCCTGTTCCGGCTCGGGCAGGCATACCTCGCCTGCGGCGAGCAGACGGCGAAGGTGGAACTGCTGCTGCGGCGCACCGCCACGGCCTACGGCATGAGAAAGGCGCGGGTGGTGGCATTTCCGACTGCGGTTTTCATTTCCCTGCATGATCACAGCGGCGAGCAGGTGACGCTGGCCGAGTGTGAGACGCGCTTGTTGCGCCTCGATCAAATGGCGGATTTCTACGCACTCGGAGAGGCCGCCCAAGCCGGCAAACTGGACCTGCGGGAGGGCCTGGAACGCCTTGCGGCGATCCGCCGTCAGAAGCCGCGTTTCGGAACCCTCGGATTCGTCGCCGGCCACACCGTGCTCACCGTCGGACTGGCGCTCGTGCTGATGCCCACCGTATCCAACCTCGTGGCTGCCCTGGTGCTTGGGTTGCTTGTGGCGCTGTTGAAGTTGGTCAACCGCGGCGGCTCGGTGATGGCCGTTCCGCTGCCCGTGATTGCAGCGACGACCGTCTCGGCCATGGTTTTCCTGGCAATTCGTCATGGCATTGCAATCGATCCGGTGCACACCCTGGTGCCGCCGCTGGTGACGTTTCTGCCAGGAGCCATGCTGACCCTTGGCATGGTGGAACTCGCCTATGGTGACATGGTGAGTGGATCCAGCCGCCTGATCGCCGGTTTCGTCCAGTTGGTGTTGTTGGCATTTGGGCTGGGCATCGGCGCGGCCATGATCGGATACAGTCCGCAGGATCTGATGCATGCGGCCAGCTCCTATGTGAGACTGCCGGTTGCCGGATGGGTGGGAGTCCTGGTGTTCGGGTTGGGGGTTTACCTGCATTTCTCCGCGCCGCGGAATTCGCTCCATTGGATGATTCTGGTATTGCTGGTGGCGTTTGGCGCGCAACGGCTCGCCACCGTGTTCCTCGGCAGCGAGATCAGCGGATTCTTCGGCACGCTGGTGGCAACTCCGCTGGGCTATCTGATCCAGTTGCGCTACAAGGGCCCGCCGGCCGCAGTGACCTTCCTGCCCAGCTTCTGGCTGCTGGTTCCCGGGGCGCTCGGCCTGCTGAGCGTCACCCGGATGATGAGCGACCGCGCGGCCGGGTTGGACGGCATGGTCACGGTGATCTTCGTGATCGCTTCCATCGCCCTCGGCACCCTGGTCGGCGCATCGCTCTACCGCGGGCTCACGGAAGCCCTCGGCATCTGGCAATTGCAGATCGGCCGCGTGGAATCGTTCTTCCGGCGCAGCGACAAGCGCTGATGCATCAGCCCACGGCGGCGAGTTCCGGCCACAGATGCGCCCCCATTTTCATGCCGGCCATGTAGGCATCGAGTGAGAATTTCTCGTCGGGAGAGTGGATGTTGTCGTCCGGCAAGCCGAAACCGAGCATATAACTATCCGCTTTGAGGAATTGTTTGAAGGCCGCGATGATCGGGATGCTGCCGCCACCGCGGACGAGCACGCATTCGTGCTTGAAGCCCGCCTTGGCCGCGCGCATGCAGGCTTGGGCTAGCGGACCGGTGGGATCGACCATGTAGGCTCCGCCGCCGCTGCCTTCGGTGAGGGTGAGTTTCACGGTGGGCGGGCAGATGGCCTTGAGGTGTTTTTTGACCAGCGCGATGATCTTTTTCGGATCCTGATCCGGGACCAGGCGCATGGTGATCTTGGCGCTGGCCCATGACGGGATGATCGTTTTGCCGCCCTCGCCCTGATAGCCGCTGGTGAGGCCGTTGATTTCAAAAGTCGGACGAGCCGCGCGTTGTTCGTCGGGCGTGTATCCGGCTTCGCCGAAGAGCGCGCCCACGCCGATGGACTTGCGGAATTTCACCTCATTGAATGGCACCTTGGCCATTTGTTTGCGCTCGTAGGCGGAGAGTTTCACCACGTCGTCGTAGTAGCCGGGAATGGTGAACCGGCCCTTCTTGTCACGGATGGAAGCGAGCATCTGGCAGAGCACCATCGCCGGGTTGTCCACCGCGCCGCCGTAGAGGCCGGAGTGGAGATCGCGGTCCGGTCCATCGAGACGGATCTCGAGCGGGGCCATCCCGCGCAGCGAATAACAGAGCGCGGGATGTTTCATGCTGGGAATCTCGGTGTCGGACACCACCAGCGCCTTGCACGCGAGTTCCTTGGCGTATTTCGGCAGGAAATCATAGAGCGCTTTCGAGCCGACCTCCTCCTCGCCCTCGATGAGGAAATTCACGTTGCAGGGAAGTTCGTTGCCGGTTTTCAACCAGGCCTCGAGGGAGTTGATGTGGGCGAGGTGCTGGCCCTTGTTGTCACTGATGCCCCGGGCATACACATTGCGGCCCACCCGGCGCGGCTCGAACGGTGGCGATGTCCAAAGCTCCAGGGGATCCGGCGGTTGCACGTCGTAGTGGCCATAGACGAGGAAGGTCGGCTTTTTCGGATCCTGCTTCGGACTCTTCGCGATCACCACCGGATAGCCGGTGGTCTTGCGGACTTCCGCCTTGAGACCGGCTTTTGCACAGCGGTCCACCAACCACTCCGCGCAGCGTTGCATGTCGCCCGCGTGATCCGACTGGGCACTGATGCTGGGGATGCGGGCGTAGGCGAAGAGTTCCTCGATGAAACGCTCCTCGTTTTCCGATAGATAGTCCAAGACGGCTGTTGGTGTCATGATGATGGCCTCTTATGCCCTGATTGAGCTCGCGGCAAACAAATTTTTGCCGAATGGATCGGACATCGTCGCCGGCGAAGGATCCGTGCGCGCCGCTTGGAATTCCGGAAGTTCATCACCATCAGGCTCATGTGATGGAGAATCCGGCACCACTGACGCGCTTCCCCGCTCCGGCACCAAGACGAGTGACCAAACGGGTTGACCTCAATGGTCCATTGTGGTCTAAACCGGGTGTGATGAAACTATTACGGTATTGCTGCGCCTCTTCGTTTCTCGTTGTCGGAGCCTCCGCATGGGCGGAGCAGGAAACGCCGGATGTCCGGGAGGAGTATGACGAGATTTACCAATACGAACCCGACACCGAGGTCCCGGTCGAGTCCGAGGTTTTCGAGCCGCCGCTTACCTTCCCCAGCCCGTTGGGTGTCATCACCCTCTACGGGCAGTTCAATCTGGCCTATCAGAGTTTCGACGACGGCGGCATGACCACCGACGGCATCATCGACAACGGCAACTGGAACTCGCGGCTGGGCTTCCTGGTTTACAAGCCGATCGGCGACATCACCCTGCGCGCCCGTTTCGAGAGCGGCCTCACCCAGCGCAACAGCGCGCTGGTCAACCAGAATGACACGCCGTCATGGACCGACTGGGAGCGCACCTTGCTGCGCTGGTTCGAGGTGGCGGCGGATACGCCCTTTGGCACGATCTCGGCCGGCCAGGGCAGTTCGGCCTCCGACGGCACGGCGGGCCTGGACGATTCGTTCACCTTCCATGCCGGAGCGACCGATTCCACGGATGGCTTCGGCTCCTTCCTGTTCCGCAATTCCACCGGCAACCTGACCAACGTGAGCGTCGGGGCGGTGAACAACAGCTTCGACGGCGCGCGTCGCTTCCGCCTGCGCTATGACACGCCGGCTTGGCAGGGGTTCACGCTGGCCAGTTCCTACGGCACCAACGTGCTTACCAGTGGCGACGACAATGATTACTACGACGTCGCGCTGCGCTGGCTCGACGAGATCGGCGATGTGTCCGTGCGCAGCGCCCTCGGCTATCAATGGATCGACAACCCGGACGGCGCGAATGCGGAACGCGTGGCCGGATCGGTTTCGGCCGTCCACACGCCCACGGGATTGAATTTCGCCTTCTCGGGCGGACAACAGATCGACGGGGCGAGCTACTACTGGCTGCGGGCCGGCTGGCGTTTTGATGCGATCGAGGCGGGCACCACGTCGGTTTCGGTGGACTACTACGACGGTAGTGATTTCCTGACCAACGGTGCGGAGTCGGAAAACTACGGCCTATACCTCGTGCAAACGATTGATGCCGCATCGCTCGACCTCTACGCGGGATGGCGCCGCTTCACCTACGGCGACCGAACCGGCACTTCCTATCAGGATGCCGACGGCTTTCTGGTGGGCTGCCGCTTTGCCTTCTGAGCGCAGATTAACGATTCCATTTTTCCCAAAAATTTCATGAATGATATCGCCATTACCTTCACCATCGTCGCGGGCATTGTCGTCCTGTTCCTGAGCAACAAGATCCCGGTCGTCATGGTAGCCCTGGCAACGCCGCTGGCGCTGTATTTCACCGGCGTGCTGGACTTGGGCGAGTCGCTCGGCGGGCTGGGCGATCCGGCGGTCATCTTCATCGCGTCGTTGTTTGTCATCAGCGAAGGGCTGGATGCCACCGGAGTGACCGCCTGGGGCGGGCAATCGCTGATCCGGTTCTCGGGTTCGAGCAAGGTGCGGCTGCTGCTCATGATCATGGGCATGGTGGCCCTGCTCACGGCCTTGATCAGCGTGAACGGCGCGGTGGCGGCGCTGCTGCCGGTGGTGATCGTGACGGCGGTGCGCACCGGCCAGTTGCCATCGCATCTGCTGATGCCGCTGGTCTTCG